>CAZBDD010000008.1:0-1357 GCA_964490475.1 uncultured Desulfovibrionaceae bacterium | reverse complement strand
GGAAAAACTATGACAGTGCGTCCGTCTTTAAGGGTGAATTTTTTTCTATCTGCTACAGGAGAATTATCTGCCATGGAAAAAATTCTTTTGAGCACAGGTTCTTGTACATATGTGAGTACTTGTTCCTCAATGGGGACTGCCGTTATTTGCTTTAAATAAGACAAAGCAAAGCCTGAAATACCACAAATAGTGGAAAGTACTACCAGCATTCTTAATATGTCGCGCATTACTTACCTCCAAAGGGCTTGGGACGGATACCGTCGAGCAAGGGAGCCAGTAAATTAATAAGTAATATGGCAAAAGGTACACCATCGGTATGCACGCCATATACACGAATAATAATTACAAGTACGCCGCCAAGCAGACCGTAAATCATCATAGGAATCTGTCTGTCAGGGGAAGAAGATGCCTCTGTGGCGAGAAAAAATCCACCTAAGAGGGTAGAGCCTGTCAAAATATGAAATATCGGTGATGCATATATGGTGGGGTCTATGCTATGAAAAATAGCTCCGGTAGCTAATACGCCTATGAAGAAACTGATGGAAATTTCCCAACGAATAATGCCTCGTAAAGCTAAAAAGGAACCACCAATGAAAAGACCTATGGCTTGTGCAGCACCTAATCCGCCAATTTGCATGCCGGAAAGAAGAGCCATGGTAGAGGTTTGTGCTGCCGTGGTGGCGTCAAAATATTTAAGCTGTACCAAGGGATCCACGTAGGAAGTGGCTAATTGCATAGCATTGGCATCCATAAGCACAGGCCAAGATACATAAAGCAGAGCCCAACCCACCAAGGTGCTATTTACAGGATTTGCGCCAAAGCCGCCAAAGGCCATTTTTCCTAGCGTAATGCAGAGAAAAACTCCTACTACTACTAACCACCATGGAGCAGCTGCCGGTAATAGAAAGGCAAAGAGTAAGGAGGTGATGACAGCGGAAAAATCATCCACGCCAATATCACGCCCCATAATTTTTTGACATAAAGCTTCTACTATTACACCGGTAACTATGGCCAAAGCCATGACTCTTGCGGCAGGCAATCCCCAATGCCAAATAGCCATGGCCACAGCCGGGGCTAAAGCCAGTAAAATAGTATAATTCATACTGCGTATGGTACGGCCACAATGCCAAAACGGGGGGGCACTTACGGCCAGTAAAGCAGAATTTGCTGTGGTGTTAGCCATCCTATCCTCCAATTTCGCTTTCTGGTTTAATCTCTTCAAGCTTTTCTAGCGCTTCTTGTTGCAACAATATATGCTTTGACAAACGAATGTATTGCAACACAGGACGACGGGCCACACAGACATAACCACACAGACCACAGTCTAAACAAGAAAAAATGTGCTCTTTTCGACATC
>CAZBDD010000007.1:2697-16461 GCA_964490475.1 uncultured Desulfovibrionaceae bacterium | reverse complement strand
TTTGCTTTTAATGCGATAGCGCTGTATTAATTCATTGCAAAGTAAATCTTTTGCTATTTTTTCCACAATTTCTAAAGTTAAGGGAGCTTGTTCAGTACTTAAGAAGCGGTACTGAATGGCTGTATACACACTAAAGCTTTCTCTTGGTGTGCGTAAAACCATGGCGGCAGTATCTCTTGCCGTGCGGGCTTCATTGTCGGTAACACCGGGACGAAAGCCCACCTCAAGCGTAAAGTCTGCCGTGAAAGGTTCCATAGGTAAAGGAGAGGTACTAGCTTTTTGCATGACAGGGTCATGCCAGACGCCTTCCTCTATGAGCTTTTGCCCTTGCGCTTCAGTTAAACCATCTGCGGTAAAAACCTTCATTTGGCGCACAGCCCCCAAGGGAATATGTAAAGCCTTGGCAATGTGATGGGCTGTTTTCTTGCCTATGGTGTCCTCAATATGTGGGTGTAAACCTACTTCTATGCGTTGTAATAGCATGCCATACTCCGTCAATGCTAGGGAATGTTTCTTGGGTGCTTTGTATTACTTACAAAACAGAAAGCTCGAAAATTCTTTATTTTTGTCTCATTTGTACGTATTCAGTCATTTGTCGCAATAAATCCAGTTCATTGCCGCCTTGAGCATTTGGTGCAAGAATGTCTAGGGCATGCCTTGCTTTATCTAGTGCTTGGCCAGCTTTATGGCGGGTTTGTGCGTCAAAACCAAGGCGGCAGATCTCTGCACCTAAAAGTGCGGCTTGGGCAGCGCTGATTTCTCCAGAGCTAAAGGCCGCATCAAAATCGCTTTGTTCTTTGCCTTGTAGGCTTTCTCTATACATACGAATGGGCGGTGTCAACTTTCCTTCACACAAATCGCCGCCGGTGGGCTTTCCTGTAATGGCTTCGGGGGCAAAATCAAGGGCGTCATCTACCATTTGAAAGGCCATACCAAGCTCTTGCCCATAGGTTGCAACCGTTTGTAAGGCTTGGTCTGAGGCTCCTGCACGTAAAGCACCCATAGCGCAAGAAGCGCGTAAAAGCCACGCTGTTTTTCCAAGAACTATTTGTTCATATAGGCTTTGATCTTGTTGCAAGTCTCTTAGATGTTGAATCTCTAAAATTTCCCCCGTGGCCGTTTGTAAAGTAGCCTCGGAGAAACAGTGACATAAACGTACATCGCCATAGCGCCCCACTTGCATATTGGCAGCGGCCAGCAAGGCATCACCTGCTAAAATTGTGCTGGTGGTGTCAAATTGTCTATGAGCGGCAATGTGTCCACGTCTAGTTTCAGCTCCGTCAAGAATGTCATCATGAAGCAAGGTTGCTGCATGCAGCATTTCCATGGTAATGGCGAGATCATAGATATCTTGACCTGTATACCCAAAAAATCGTGCCCAAAGTATGGTCAAAAAAGGGCGTAAACGCTTGCCGCCTGCTGCAAAAATATGTGAGGCAATGGGCTGGACAGGCTGTGGCAATGTGGCACAGGCTTTTTGTAGGGCTTCCTCCATATGAGGAAATTCTTCCGCTAAACGAGCTTTTAATTCTTGCATTCTCTTTCCAACTTTAGGGCTCTGCACTGTTCATTGTGCAAGGGCACACGGAGCGTTAGTCACTGTATGACAAAAGATGTTCCACAACAGGCTGCATGGCAGCAAGAGCTTTTTCAAAGGCTCGGTATTCTGGCACGCGCGTTCCCACAAGGTTTGAAACGGTACGAATCTCCAATAGGGGGACATCGTGGCGTGCGCAGGCTAGAGCTAAAGAAAAGCCTTCCATGTTTTCCAATAAGGGCTCTGCATAGGGGGCAGATAACTTTTCCGCACGTTTAGGGCAACAAGTTACACCTGAAACTGTAATGGATGAGGCTTTGCCCTGTAAAGGACAGTGACGTAGCCTTTCACGCAATTGCGGCAATTCAGGCAGTGCTAATGTGTCCCAAACTTCTTGGTTTGGGGTACGCCATTGCGGAAAGCCCAAAGCTTTTGCGTCGGTATGATCGTCGGTAACCAATCCATATTCCGGAAAAATTTCTTTAGTAACACGCCAATGCGTGCATAAAGGCGCCTTTTGTAAATCAAAGGAGCCTGCCAAACCTATATTAACCACCAAGGTTCTTTTTTTCAAAAATGGCAAAGCCTTACCCAAAGCAAATGCCGCATTGATGGGGCCTACCCCTGTGATAAGAATACCATTGGTTCTTTCGTGCTCATCGGTAAAGTATTGTATTTCTTGTTCGGCTATTTGAGATGTAAAAGGCGTAAGATACGATGGTTTTGCACCATTCCATTCATCACGTGTTGCCAATACAAAAAGTATATGCATAAGACCCCTCATGGTTAAAGCATTGAGAAAGGCTCTGTTTGCGCTACCCTGAAGCACAGTACTTCATTACAAGCGGGCATTATGCGAAGAATTTCTGATAAATGCAAGAAGAACTCTGCGGCATAATGTAAATTTTACTATTTATTTCTTTACAAAGTCTGTAAATTATTTCAGGTTACTGTATGAACTTTGATGCAGAACTTTTCTTATGTGCTGTTGGTTTAGCTTTTATTTTTGAAGCTTTACCTTGGATATTGGCACCCCATGCCATGCGAAACTATTTACTTTCCTTAGCCCAAATGCCCAGCTCTTCGTTGCGAATTATGGGTTTGGTTGCCATGAGCTTAGGCTTGGGTGTCATTTGGCTAGCGCGAAGTTAAACATTGCTTAATAATTTTATACAAAGGCCTTACGTGCTTTGTATATTTCGACTTAAGAAATTATCGTGCTTTTTCACCAACATGTAAGCATACAATACCCGATGTCAAGGGAATGTGCCAAGCGCATTGAAAGCCCGCGGTGCGCATTTCCTCTTCTAATTCTATGGCCGTGGGAAAAGAGGTTATGGTGTCTGCAAGGTATGTGTAGGCCTTAGCATCCTTGGAAAAAATTTTTCCTATGCGAGGTAGAAGTGTATGCAGATAAAAATTATATACTCCGCCCCAAATTCTATTTTTCCCTGATCCAAATTCTAAGATACAGACTCTACCGCCCGGTACGAGTACGCGATGCATCTCTGCTAAAGCCTCATGCCGCGGTAAAACGTTGCGAATACCAAAAGCAATGGTGACGCAATCGACGCTTTGATCTGGTAATGGTAAGCGTTTAGCATCGGCGGCTACAGGCCAAATGGCATGCATGTTAGGGCCGCGCAGTTTTTTGCGTCCTTGCAAAAGCATAGGTGGGCAAAAATCTAGTGCTGGCACTTGAGCTTGAGGGTAACGCTTACGAATTGCTAGAGAAACATCAAGGGTGCCGGCAGCTAAATCTAATACGCGCCCTGTGCTACCAAGGCGCACTTCGCGTACCAATCTACGCCGCCATAGCTTATCTATGCCGCAAGAAAGAAGGGTGTTTAAGAGGTCATACCAAGAAACAATACGACCAAACATGGAAGATACAGCTTTTTCATGAGCTTTTTCCTGTTCTTTTTGTGCGGATGCAGTGTTATTTTCTTGCAAGGGGTACTCTATTCTTTTGTTTTTTCTTGGGTGATGGTTTGTAATACCACTTTGTATACAGCGGGAAATGTTTCAGCAAAGTTTCCCGGAGAAATAGTACGTGTTTCAATGAACTTTGCCACTAATTCTTTAGCCACTTGCAAGGCTTCTTTTTGCAATTTTTCCATAAGAGCCCCATATCATCAGCTTAAAAAAAACCCGCCCATAGGGGGAATGGCCTTGGCCCCCAATGGGCTGTACCGGGCGGGAGATAAAACGAAAGTGTCAACCCCCGCTCCATCCTTTGAAATTGTCGTAAAACATTTTACATTGGAGTATATCATTTTTTTTAGCAGTCTTAATCTTACAATATTTCTATACAATGCATGGCACCAGAAATATTTGCATCTTGAACATGCCTAAAAAACGAATTCCATGTTGCGCAAAGCTATATTTGCAAGCTAAGAATAGCTAATTCTGTTTTATATCTGTAACTTAGAGCTTTTAGCTGGTTGCACCTTCGCTGAGTAATGCCATAATTTCTTCACGCAATACCTTAGCGGCAGCGGCAGCGGCCATCTTTTCTAAGTTTACTTGTAGATTTTCTTCCGATGCTTTTAAGCGTTCTTCCAAGTGGCTAACGCTAGCTTGCAATTGTTCAATGGTGCTATTTTGTTCTTGCTTAATGCCTTCAAGTGCATCTAATTTTGCTTGCAATGCCTGCTCGCGCTGTTGAGCTTCTTCAAGCTCTTTACGCAATTGTGCATAGTTTTCTTCTACATCTTTTAAAGATGTTTGCTCTGATAGAGATTGCACAGCAGCCTGCACTGAACCTTCGAGTTTGGTAATTTGTGCTGCCACAATGTCCTTCATGGTGCTTTCTCTTTCAGAAGCTTCAGTGGTGGCAGTTTCTAACTGTTGTACTTTTTCAACCATGTCTTGCAAGAGAGTAGATTCATCAGCTTTAGACGTGTCCTCTTGTGCTGCACTGGCCATGGCTTCTAATTTACTATCATAGGCGGCAAATTGAGTAGTATGCTCTTCCAATGTTTTGCGAAGCTCTGCATGTACATTTTGCGCTTCTTGGCTTGAAGCAAAATCTTTAGCCTCAAGTTGCATAATTTTTTCTTCTTGAGCAGCAAAGTTTGCTTGTAATTGCTGCAATTGCTCTTGAGTTGCTTCGTCTTGGCTGGAAGCAAGGTCTTTAGCCTCAAGTTGCATAATTTTTTCTTCTTGAGCAGCAAAGTTTGCTTGTAATTGCTGCAATTGCTCTTGAGTTGCTTCGTCTTGGCTGGAAGCAAGATCTTTAGCCTCAAGTTGCATAATTTTTTCTTCTTGAGCGGCAAAGCTTGCTTGCAATTGTTGCAATTGCTCTTGAGTTGCTTCGTCAGGGCCGGAGCTAGCCGGTTCTTGCTGGCTTATGGCTTCCAAAGAATTTTCATAGGTCACCATTTTTTCTGTTATGACTTGCCATTTTTCTTCGTAGTCTTCAAGAGCCTTGGCGTGCGTGTCTACCACGTGTTGCAGGGCTGTATCTTGTTCTTGTGCATCATAGGCATTTTGGCTTTGTGCTTCTATCTGCGCTATTTTTTGCTCTTGACTTGCTAAATTTTCTTGGAGTTGCTGTATTTGGCTTTCATCGCCCGAAGCTGCAAGACCAATTTGGTTTTCTAAATCTTGAAAACGCAAGGCTGTATTTTCTTCCAACAAGTGTACGCGCTGTTCTATGTCTTCTAAAAGCTTATTGTTCTGTTGCGTATTTAGAGCTGCTACAGAAGAAGCAGGTACTTCAAAGCTTTGCACTTTTTCTGCAACACGTCTTTCTTGCACAGGTCTTTGTGCGGCCTTGGCACTGACGTTATTGTTTTGCACCGGAGCAAATAAATCTGCTTCGGGGCTTAATTGCATTTCTTTTTCGCTAGCTCCTAAAATGGCGTCTAAATCGTCATCCAGACTAGGAGTAGGGCTTGTGTTTGCACTATTTAAAATGGCGTCAAGGTCTTTGTCTAAATCATTAAAATCTGGTTCAGCCATGGGTTTAGCTTTTGGAGGCTGAGGTGTGGCCACGGCTTGTGCTACTTTTTCAAAGGAAACATCGTTCCCTTTCTTAGGGCCTGGTACAAGACTTGCGGCCACGTCGGCGGCAGAGAAAGGTTCTTCACCCAAGACATCGTTTAAAATCGCGTCCATATCATCTAAAGAAGTGTCGTGTGTAGGTGCAGAAGTCACTGGGGATGGCGGTGCATCATCGAGCATTCCTTCAAAAAGAGCGTCTAATTCATCGGAGGCGTCTGGGGCAGGAGCCGTTTTAGCTTGCGGCGCTGCGGGAGCTACGGGCTCGTCAAACATGCCATCAAGCATAGAGTCGATATCATCAGGGGCATTGGGGCTTTGCTGTGCCACAGGGGCTGGTGTAGCTTCAGGTTGCGGAGGCATGTCAATTTCAGCAAGCAGAGCATCCACATCAGACATATCAGGTAAGTCATTGGCTTGACTGTCTTGTGCTGCAACAGATGCTTGCGGGGCAGGGGGAGGAGTTGCCTCTTCTAAATGAGAAAAGCCTCCGTCGCTATCCATTTGCGCAAGCAGAGCATCAAGGTCCACATCACCCATGGCAGATAAATCCGGCACTGCTGAGGAGCTGTTGCCAAGGTCGCTCAAAGCGGCGGTCATGTCCGCGTCAGAAGCGGCACTACCGGTGGGTTTTCCCTGTTCTATAATTTCGGTAAGGTCGATGATATCGTCGTCGTCAGAATCATTTTTTTGATCTAAATCAAATTTCATATATGCCCCCAGAATTTTTCATTTTTGTATAAAAAACTCTATACACTTTTTTTATTTTAGCAGAATTTTTTTATAAAGGCAATGCGCGTTTAGGGGCATTTTAAGGAATTTCTGAAATGAAATTATTGCCTTGGACGCTTATGTGGTGCAAAATTTTCCCTAAAACACCGGCTACGTCCAATGAAGAGGTATCAATTATGGTGGCGTCCGTAGCGGGGCACAGTGGCGCTATGGCACGGTGCTTATCTCGACTATCTCGTTGACGAATTTGTTCTGTGAGTTGCATTAAGTCAACTTTTTCACCCTGTTCTTCAAGTTGCCGCATGCGACGCACTGCGCGAATTTCTGCAGTGGCATCTAAAAAAAATTTGAAACGGGCGGTGGGAAAAATTACCGAGCCCATGTCTCGTCCTTCGGCAACCAAGGGCGTGTTTTGCCCAAGATTGCGTTGTGCTTCTTTAAGAATGTCTCGTATCACAGGTACTGTGGCTAAGCGTGAAGCAAGATTCCCCACTTCTTCTGTGCGAATTTCACTACGAATGGGTTCGTTATTGCAATAAAGAGCTGTATTGGCGCCATAACCTTGAAGGTGAAAGGACCATGCTGTACAGCGCTCTTGCAATTCTTCTTGGGGTAAGTTTTCTGCGTCTGGCCCCAATTTTAGGGCAAGGCAACGAAACATGGCGCCAGTATCTAAATAGGCAATGCGTAAGTGCGTGGCTACCCCTTTAGCTAATGTAGATTTTCCCACACCTGCTGGCCCATCGAGAGTAACAATGGGTAAGGGCGCTGAATGGCTATGTGCTACGGAAGATATGACTCTACTCATGCTAGGACCTGCGCAAAAACTTGCAAGAAATCACTATTTTCTCTTTCTGTTCCCACAGAAATACGGAATAAGTGCGGTAGGTCATAACTTTTAAGGGGGCGAATAATAAAACCTTTATGAAGCAATGCCTCAAATAAAGTGTTGACATCTTTTCCCGTGGGCGGTGCAAACATTATGAAATTGGCATGGCTCGACCATACGGTACAGCCTAGCGCAGTGAGCCCCAATTGTAATTGTTTACGTCCTTTTTTTACGGTATCAATGCTTTTTTCGTAGAAAACTGTATCTTCTAAAGCGGCGAGGCCAGCTTCTTCTGCCAAAATGTTTACGGAAAAAGGCATACGCGCCCGCCAAAGGTACTCTGCCAAGTTTTGTGGCAAAATGCCATAGCCCAAACGAATACCTGCTAAACCATAACTTTTAGAAAAAGTGCGTAAAAAAGCTATATTATCTTTTTGTATTCCCTGAGCTAACAAAGAAAATGTCTGCTCATCGGTAAAATCCATATAGGCTTCATCAACAACTAATAAGCACTCGGGGGGGAGTTTCTCTGCCAAAGCCAACACGCTTTGCGCATCGGGGCAATACCCAGAGGGATTGTCAGGAGTGGTTATAAATACAAGGCGTGTTTGTGCATCTACAAGGCCTAAAAGTTTCTCAAAGGGCAGGGAGAAATCTTCATTAAGCGGCATTTGACGTAATTCTATGCCGCAAATCTGCGCTTGCACACTGTACATACCAAAACAAGGTTTGAAAGACACAATATTGTGTTGTCCGGGCACACAGCGTACGCGCATGAGCAGGTCAATAATTTCATCGGAACCATTACCCATGACAATACATTGTTCATCTACCCCATGTTTTTGGGCTAGTGCTTGTACTAGTCGCGGATTACCACCTTGCGGATAACGAAATACTGTGCCAACAGCTTTAGCAAGACGTTCTTGCACTAAGGGCGAAGCGCCAAGCGCATTTTCATTGCTGGCCATTTTAACTACTTTTTCACAGCCATAGCTTTGTCTGATTTCTTCAATACTTAAACCGGGAACATAAGCCTTTAAGGCGCTGATTTCTTCTCTTACACTTTGAGAGGGAGGCAATGTTGACATGAAAAACCTATTTTGGGGTTAAATTTTATTGGAGTTTGGCACGCCTATACACCTCTGGGAAAATGTACCCAGAGGTGTTGTGTATTATTTAAATAAATTTTTAAGAACTATAATCGGGACGTATGGTTAATACTGGTTGATGGGCATTTTTTACCACACTTTCTGCCACTGAACCAAAAAGAATGCGGTCAAGGCCTTTACGCCCGTGGGTACCCATAATAATAAGGTCTACGTCTTCCTCTTTAGCTTTTTGTACTATTTCTTCCGCAGCATAGCCGATGAGCACATGGCCCTTGGCTTCAACGCCAACAAAGTTTTCTGAAACAAAGGTATCCATAGATTTCTCGGCGCCGGTGACAATTTCACCAACAAAATTTTCTATGGTGTTGGGCGGTACGTGAAAACCCACATATTGACTTAGAGAAGGAGCTGTATAAACCACAACGACCTCAGCATGAGTGAGTTTGGCAAGCATAATGGTATATTCAGCTAGTGTTTTACTATGATCTGACAAGTCTACGGCACAAAGAATCTTCTTAATGTCTCTCATGATGCATCTCCTTTTTCCGGGGTGCTGATAGGCTTTTTAGCCCATGGTCACAGTGTAGAATCAGCATTATCTAAGGTAAAAACTTCAACTCAGTTACTAGTGTACTGTATTTTTATGTGATAGACAAGGCTTCGTATTTTACGTACACCTGTAACAGGTTGTTAATGAATAAGCAGTCTATGCAATTATTTAAAAATATAATTTACCAAATTTGAAAAACAAAAATATAAAAAAACAACTGCTTAACGGAAGATATAAGCTTTATTTGCTCTTGCTTTTTAATGGCAGTGCCCAAGGCTCTCAAAATAGTTGCAGAGTGAATTGTGCAGAGGTCTTTGAATATATGAAGAAAGGGAAATATTTTCCTATTATTTTTTCTGTAAGGACTATTATATTAAATATTTATTAAAAATGAGTGCTTCTGGCAGGATTTTTGCATCTCATAAACAAACGCCAAGGTTGGAGGCGCTATGAATATACATACCGAACAAATCGGAGCCTTGCTCTCTCAACAGGAGTTACAAGCTAAGAAGGCATCCAGCACAGTAGCTGGTAGCGGCTTAGACTTTGCGACAACTTTTGCAAAGCAAGCAGTCCTTGGTGACGCAGAAAATGGCATACAATCAACGGCATCTGTACCCATGGTGCAGGCCAGCGTTGTACAACAAATGCTTTTGAATGGTGTAGACGCAAATACTACATCACAGACAAACACAACATCTACAGGTCAAGCTTTAGAGCAAGCTGCTGGCGCTTTGGATATGTGGGAGTCGTATGCTCAGAAGCTGCGTATGCCGGACAGTGATGGAAATTTGCGTGATGCTTATGCTCTTTTAGAAGGTATCGAATCGCAAGTGTCTACGCTCAAGACGGAAAATAGTGCCGTTCTTGAGCAGAACCCTGAGTTGGCAAGTCTTGTTAATGAGCTTGAAATTATGAGCACCACTGAGAAATTTAAATTTAATCGTGGTGACTATATCTAGAGTAGCAAGATTTTCCGTAAAAACGCCGTACTTTGTGACGGCGTTTTTTTTTGCCTTGTTAAATCGACTTAGGCGGTACTTATTTTATCATCTGAAATATTTGCATAGTGAATTGTGCAGAAGTTTTTAAGTAGGAAAAAAGGTGATTGGAGTTTGAAAAAAGAAGGGAACATTTTTCCTCTTTTTTTATATTTTTTGCTGGGGGGCATTTTTAAAATAAGCGTTCTGTGTAAGTGTTTTTGAGGACAAATTTGTTACATAGGCAAAGAAGAATTCTCAACTGATAAAGATAGGTTTTTCAAAATAAATATAAAAAATAACTAGTTATAGATAGGCTAAAAGTGTGTGTAGCATCTTTTATAGAGCGTTTGTTCTTATGCTCGCAATGGAATATTTCATGTGTAGCGCAGAGCAAAATTTTTCAAATGAGAGCTTTTCGTAATGTTGGCACAGCATGTGCATCATCCTAGGCATAGCAAGGTAAAGCATGGGGCTTTGCCTTAGCTGTATGCTAACATTCTATTCCTTTGGGGAGGATATTATGAGTCAACTCGATTATGAAATTAACAAAGAATTGGGCGAATGCTATTTATTCATGGGTGATTTTGACAAAGCTGAAGAGTATTATCGTAAGGCCGTAAATTTTGCCGAATCTCAAGCTGCTCCGTACCTAGGTCTTGCTACCATTGCTGTACAACGTAATAAGCTTGATGATGCTTTAGCTTTGTATACTAAAGCGCACTCCATTGAAGAAAATGACAAATCTTTCACCGGTATGGGGCTTGTTCAAATGGAACTTGGCCAACACGAAATTGCCTATGATTACTTTACTCGTGCGCTAGATTTAAACCCAGAAAACCTTGTGGCCTTAAATTGCCTTGTACGCGAAGGGTACCATTTGCAACGTCTTGCTGATATTGTGCCTGTGCTTGAAGTGAGCATGAAAGTCTCTGCAGAGGCCAATGCCATTCAAGTGAGTCTTGCAGGTATTTTGATTTCTTTGGGACGTAATGACGAAGCTAAAGCGCATCTTGAAGCTGTGCTTGGTCTTGACCCTTCCAATATCAATGCTCAGGAGCTTATTGCTAGCATGGCTGCTTAAAAAGCGCCGTAGAGTGCATAACTATATTCCCTCCCCAATCGGTTTTCCGGCCTTGATTTGCAAGGTTAAGGTCGGGAAAACCTAATAAGGGTGGCGCTAGTCCCAAAGCAGGATGCAAGGGGGTAGGTCATGGATGACAGAAGATAAACGCAGGTTTCGGCTTGCGTTTTTTCTTTTCCACAAAGACTTTCGCACAATGAATTGTGCAGGAGTCTTTTTTTATAATTTTACTTCTCTTTGCGCCTTGCTGGCGTAAAGTTCCTTTGAGTATTTTGTGTATAAAGAGCTTTGACAGACCGTTGAAAAAGTGCCATCTATTTTGCAGGGCTTATTTCCCTCGTAATAAAATATACTCTTTGTATGGTGCGTTACTTTGAATAGTCTGAAAAAGAGTTACAAAATACGAATTCGTCAAAAAAGTTTTCAATAGCTACCGTTTCCAAAAAATTGCTAAGGCTTACTTGTTTTAATAATTTTTCAAAAAGCAACCTTATAGTATTGCAGACAATATATTGAATAAGCTATGAATGTAATCACTCCTGAATATATACGCACAAAATTGCGCCATGGCATGCCCTCTGTGGGTACGTGGTTACAAATTCCTTCTGCTGATGTGGCAGAAATTATGGCTCATGCCGGCTATGATTGGCTAGTGATAGACATGGAGCATGGCAGTATAGATGTGGGGCAATTGCCGCACATGTTACGCGCCATTACTTGCTCATCTTATATATGTGAAAGATCTGCAACGACGCACTCTTCTGACGCTGTGAAGATAAAGCAAAGGCCTCTCCCCATGGTAAGAGTTCCCAAGGCTACTACTATGTATATTCGTCGAGCTTTGGATGCTGGTGCAAGAGGGCTTATCTTTCCCATGATTCAAAGTCGTAAACAACTTGATAAAGCTATTGAGGCGGCAACCTATCCACAATCGCAGCGAAATCAGCATATAGCTGGGCGACGTGGGGTGGGTTATTGTCGTGCCAATGGCTATGGACATTATTTTTCGGAATATGTGCAAAAGCTCGAAAAGGGGCAAACTCTTGCTCCAGATATACTACTGGTAGCGCAAATCGAGCATAAAGATGCCTTAGAAAATTTGGAGAGCCTTGTTGGGCATCCGCGTTTAGACGCACTTATGGTGGGGCCCTACGATCTTTCGGCCTCTTTACAGGTTACAGGGCAATGTTCCCATCCTGATATGCAAAGTGCTTTACAATATATAGAGAAAATTTGTAAAAAATACCAGATCCCCTTGGGTATACATGTGGTAGATCCAAGCCCTGAGACTGTGCAGGAAATGGTGCATAAGGGATATACCTTTGTGGCGTATGGCTTAGACGCAGTATTTCTTTGGAAAAATGCCGCCTGCCCCGCGCTATAGTTAGGCAGTTAGTGTACAAGAAAAATGTTTGAAATTTAGTTTTTTTGTGCAATAATATATCTTTAAGGAAGTATGAGAACTTAGGGTCTCTTGAATAAACCATAAAATAAGTGAGTTAAAGTATGTCATCTTTACGGAATAGTATTGTCTTTTTACAGTCGCAAGTCGTTGAAAAGCCTTGTCTTGGAAAGGCTTTTTTGTATGCGTTCCTTGTTTTTTCTTTGCTTTGTACAAGTTCTTTAAGCAATGCTGCTGAAAAAGAAAATCCTGCACAAGCATCTGAACAAACAAAGTCTGCGGAAGAACTGTTTCAAGAAGCACTATCTTTAATAGAGTCTGGCAAGTCTACCCATGCTCGAGAGTTTTTACGTGAAGCCTCAGAGCTTGGACATGCGGGGGCACAGGCCACTTTGGCAAAAGCCTATGCTTTTGGCTATGGTGTACGTCAAGATTATAAGCAAGCCTTTGCGCTGTATAGTAAAGCGGCTGCTCAAGGAAATCTTGAAGGCTTGAATGGCATGGGCGTATGTTATCTTAATGGTTTTGGTGTAGAAAAAGACATACAAAAAGGCAAAGCAGCCTTTGAGAAAGCCGCAGCAAAAAATTTTGCCAATTCTCAATCTAATTTGGCTAAAATGTACCTAATGGGCATTGGTGTAGAAAAAGACATACAAAAGGCTATTTCTTTATTTCGTAAGGCTGCAGAACAAGGCCTTGCCAGTGCTCAAAATGAATTGGGTATGTTGTATATTGAAGGAAAATTTGTAAAAAAAGACAATGCAGAAGCTTTGCGTTGGTTTATGAAATCTGCCGAGCAAAACGATGCGCATGGTCAACTCCATGTAGGGGAGTATTATCGCACCGAAGGCGAAGATAAAACAAAGGCTTTTGAATGGGTTCGTAAAGCCGCAGAGCAAGGTCTTCCATCAGGGCAGTTAGAGCTTGGAATTATGTATACTGAAGGCGAAGGCGTGGAAAAAAATCAGCAAAAGGCTTTAGAATGGTTTACGAAAGCTGCAGAACAAGATGAAGCTATAGCGCAAAACAGAATCGGTTACATGTATACCAATGGTATAGGTGTAGAAAAGGATCAGCAAAAGGCTTTTGAATGGTTTATGAAATCCGCAAGTCACGGGTATGACGAGGCACAACGTAATGTTGCGCTGTATTATCTGCATGGAATAAGTGTAGAAAAAGATTTTACTAAGGCCGTGGAATGGATGCGCAAAGCCGCAGAACAAGGAAATGCTAAGGCGCAAAGAGAGCTTGGAGATTTGTATGCTGAAGGCACTGGCGTGGAAAAAAATCAGCAAAAGGCTTTAGAATGGCTTATGAAAGCTGCAGAAAAAGATGATGTTATAGCGCAAAACAGAATAGGTTACATATATGCCAATGGTATAGGTGTAGAAAAGGATCAGCAAAAGGCTTTTGAGTGGTTTATGAAATCCGCAAACCACGGGTATGACGACGCACAACGTAATGTTGCGCTGTATTATCTACATGGAATAAGTGTAGAAAAAGATTTTACTAAGGCCGTGGAATGGATGCGCAAAG
>CAZBDD010000007.1:0-2597 GCA_964490475.1 uncultured Desulfovibrionaceae bacterium | reverse complement strand
ATCAGCAAAAGGCTTTTGAGTGGTTTATGAAATCCGCAAACCACGGGTATGACGAGGCACAACGTAATGTTGCGTTGTTTTATCTGAAAGGAATAGGTGTAGAAGAAGATCCCGCTAAGGCTGCAGAATGGATGCGCAAAGCCGCAGAACAAGGGCTTGCCACTGCACAAGACAACCTTGCTAAGTTGTATTTAGATGGTATTGGCGTGGCAAAAGATGAACAGCAAGCTGCAGAATTGTACCGAAAGTCAGCTGAGCAAGGGCTTGCCTCTGCACAATACCATTTGGCTTTGGTTTATAGCGAAGGCCGTGGTGTAGAAAAAGATTTGGCACAGGCGGCAGTATGGCTTGAAAAGTCGGCACTTCAAGGTGATGTGGATGCGCAAAATGCATTGGGTGTTGCGTATACTTATGGCTTGGGTGTGAAAAAAGATATGCAAAAGGCTTTTGAATGGTTTAGTAAGGCCGCTGCGCAAGGATTTCCAGAAGGGCAGTATAATTTGGCCTCACTCTACAGGGCTGGTGAAGGCGTAGAGCAAGATATTGAAAAAGCAGCTGAATTGTTTGAGATGGCTGCAGAGCAAGGTAACCCAAAAGCTCAAAACGAAATTGGTATACTTTATAAGTATGGTATTGGTGTAGAAAGAGATCTACAAAAGGCTCTTGAATGGTTTAGTAAGGGCACGCAACAAGGCAATATCTATGCGCAAACGAATCTTGGCTTGCTCTATATATATGTGGAAGCCTTTGAAAAAGATTTAGCACAAGGTGTGGAGTTGGTTAGCAAAGCTGCAGAACAAGGAAATGCTTTTGCCCAAAATGAATTGGGTGTTTTGTATGATAATGGTATTGGTGTAAAAAAAGATGTACAAAAGGCTTTAGAGTTGTTTTATAAATCGGCAGAACAAGAATATACAGATGCGCAAAGAAATCTTGGCGTGCTGTACTTATATGCTGAAAGAGACGGTATTAAACAAGATTTAGAGCAAGGTGTAAAATTTTTACGTAAAGCTGCAGAGAAAGGAGATGCAGATGCGCAAAATGAATTAGGCATACTGTATGATAATGGTATGGGAGTGGAAAAAGATGCGCAAAAAGCTTTAGATTTGTTTACTCAATCGGCTGAGCAAGGAAATGTAGACGCACAGATAAATCTTGGTGTTTTTTATACTTTTGCTGAACAAAGAGGTTTAAAAAATGACTTTGCACAAGGTGTAGAGTGGTTTCGCAAAGCTGCAGAGCAAGACAATGCTGAAGCACAATACAAATTAGCTTTGGCTTATTATTTGGGTAGAGGTGTAGAAAAAAATATAGCAGAAGCAATAAAATTGTATGAAAGATCGGCACAGCAAGGATTTGACGCCGCACAATTTAGCTTAGGCGAAATGTATCTTACTGGTGATGGTGTAGAAAAAAATGTGGATGTAGCCGTGCAATGGTTTCAAAAAGCAGCAGCTCAAGGGCATGAAGAAGCTCAAGAAGCGTTAGAAAACTTGAAGAAATAACCTAATTATGTCTTCAACTCCTTTATCTACCTTTGCCATTATTCCGGCGCGTATGGGGTCTACTCGTTTTGCGGGTAAACCCCTACACCCATTATGTGGTATACCTATGATTGGGCATGTGGCTTTGCGTACAGCCTTATGCACCGCTGTAGATGCTGTGTATGTAGCTACTTGCGATGAGGTCATTGCTACCTATTGCCAAAAAATTGGTGTAAAGGTGGTGATGACAAGTGAGAAGCATGTGCGTTGTACTGATCGCTGTGCTGAAGCCTTGCCCCTTATTGAAGCTTTAGAGGGGCGCAAGGCACAGACTGTGGTGGTGGTGCAAGGGGATGAACCCTTGGTACACCCTCACATGTTACATGCGGCATTGCAACCTTTGCAATATGATGCATCGGTACAAGTGGTAAATCTTATGGCAGCTATTACTCAGTTAGATGAATTTATGCATCCAAATACCATCAAGGTGGTTACAGATATGCATGGAAGAGCTTTGTACTTTTCGCGCCAACCTTTGCCTTATAGTCAAGTCGAGCCTAGCGCACAGGGCAGTGAGCAAATTTGGGGCTATAAGCAAGTGTGCATCATGCCTTTTAGGCGTGAGGCTTTGTTTACCTTTATTTCCTTGCCTGAAACACCGCTTGAAAGGGTAGAATCCATTGACATGTTGCGCCTTTTGGAACATGGCTACCCTGTGCATATGGCTTTATCTTCCCATGTTAATCAAAGTGTAGATTGCTTGGCAGATGTGGCGAAAGCAGAGCATCTATTAAAGCAAGATACTTTATTTTCACAAGCAGTCTATTATTCACCGAATATGTATGAAAATAGCTATTAGTACAAGCACCTTTGCTAAGGAAGACCGTAGTCCTTTAGACGTGCTTCATGCTCATAATATAAACTTTGTGTGCAATAGCCTTGGACGTGTGCTGACGGCTCAAGAAAGTGTGGCCTTATTGCACGATTGTGTGGGCGTTATTGCAGGTACAGAAAGTCTTTCAGCAGAGGTTCTTGCTGCCTTGCCGTCGTTGCGAGTAATTTCGCGTTGTGGGGTGGGGCTTGATTCCGTAGATACAACCTATGCCAAGGAGC
>CAZBDD010000006.1:0-16695 GCA_964490475.1 uncultured Desulfovibrionaceae bacterium | reverse complement strand
CATACGGCTAAAAAAATGCCAAATTATCACTTTTGAGTGGGTAAAGGCAGACTTTGCCCCACTTGCAAATACTGCGAAAAAATAAAGGAGATATGATGTGAAAAATTTTTATTTTACGCATTGGCAGTAATTTCAGCATTATTCATGGAATCAATGCGAAGCTCGTCAGTACGCGATTTTTTAGCAGGCTGCTAAATACAGCGCTAAGGCTTTTTTTCTATTGCTAAGTTTAAGGGCTCTATTGTATGCTTTGCGCCGATATGGAACGGTTATTTTATTAAGATTAAAGAGAAATACTATGAACTATAATTTTACAGAACAAGAAAAAGCCATTTTGCGCATGGTGCAAAGCTCTTTACCAGACAGTGCCACGCCCTATGCTGATATAGCAAAAAGTGTGGGAGTAAGCGAAGAAGAAGTGTTGACTTTATTGCAAAAACTGAAAGAAGATGGTGCTATACGTCGTTTTGGTGCAAGCATTAAGCATCAGAAAGCAGGGTGGAATTTTAATGCCATGGTGGCTTGGGTTGTCAGTGAAGAAGAAGCGGAAGCTTTTGGGCAAAAAGCGGCGCAGCATCCTCATGTCTCACATTGTTACTTTCGCCCTTCATCGGCAGAAGACTGGCCTTATACTCTTTATACCATGACCCACGGGCGCAGTGAAGAAGAATGCCAACAGGTTGTTGCCGATATTCAAAAGGCCACAGGGGTAAGCCAATTTGCGGCTCTTGAAAGCATCGAAGAATTCAAAAAAACATCTATGACCTATTTTTAGGGGTATATTATGCAAGAAAACAAATCTCAAGCTCTTTTTGAACGCGCTCAAGCACTCATTCCCGGTGGTGTAAACAGCCCTGTGCGCGCTTGTAAAAATGTAGACAGTATTCCTCTTTTCATTAAAGAGGCTAAAGGGTGCGAGCTTACTGACGCTGACGGTAACACCTATATTGATTATGTGCTTTCTTGGGGCCCCATGATCTTGGGGCATGCGCACCCTGAAGTAACTGCCGCAGTACAAGCGGCAGCTGCTAAGGGCACAAGCTACGGTGCCCCTTGCGAAGATGAAATTTTGTTAGCCGAAGAAGTTATTAAAGCTTTGCCTTCGGTGGAAATGGTGCGCATGGTAAATTCCGGAACCGAGGCAACCATGAGTGCTTTACGCCTTGCCCGTGGTATCACAGGCAGAGATAAGGTCGTAAAATTCATCGGTTGTTATCATGGTCATGCCGATGCTTTTTTAGCTGCGGCTGGTTCTGGCATGGCAACATTTTCTATACCCGGTACGCCCGGTGTTCCTTCTGCTGTGGTAGCAGATACTTTATTGGCTAAATATAACGACCTTGAAGCTGTGCAAAACTTATTTGCAGCACAAGGTAAAGATATAGCGGCTATTATTGTAGAGCCAGTGGCTGCTAATATGGGGCTTGTGCCTCCTAAAGCCGGCTTTTTGGAAGGTCTGCGTGAATTGTGCACAGCCCACGGTGCCTTGCTTATTTTTGATGAAGTTATTACAGGTTTCCGCTTGGCTTTTGGCGGAGCGCAAGCCTATTTTAATATTACGCCAGACTTAACCACTTTTGGTAAGATTATCGGCGGTGGCTTACCCGTGGGGGCCTATGGTGGCAAAAAAGAATTTATGCAACGCATTGCTCCTTGTGGTGATGTGTACCAAGCGGGTACGCTTTCGGGCAATCCTTTAGCCATGGCTGCAGGTTTAGCTACTATGCGTGTTTTGAGCGGATGCGATTATGCCGCTTTAAGTGCCCGCACAGCAACTTTTGCCAAAGAAATGGAAAGTATTTTACGTGCTAAAGGACATATAGTACGTGTACCGGCTCTTGGCCCCATGTTTTGTCCTTTCTTTAGTGAAGAAGAAATTTGGGATTTTGACGGTGTAAAACGTGCAGATTCCTTAAAATTCACCGCGTTTTATAAGGCTTTACGTCAAGTAGGCATTTATATTGCGCCGGCATCTTTTGAAGCCGCCATGATGAGTTTTGTGCATACCGATGCACATTTAGAACGTACCTTAGACGCTGTAAAAAAACTTGAGTTTTAAATTGAGCGTATTGGGAAGAAAAAAAACGGCCTGCTACGTATTAGGCGAAGCAGGCCTTATTCTTGCGCAGAAATTGGGGCAGGGTGTACATATCTATGTCTTGGAAAGGCTGGAGCAAGCCTTGCTTGGGCACAGCGCTTATGAAGAAAATAACGGATATGAAACCTTCAGCTTTACGCATTTACCCAAGTTGTTGGCACAAACTTTTTCAGCCTATGATGCTCATATCTTTTTTTGTGCCGCAGGTATTGCAGTACGTTGCATTGCACCGCATATCATTCATAAAAAGCAAGATCCTGCTGTAGTAGTGTGCGATGAAAAAGGAAATTTTGCTATTTCCTTGCTTTCTGGGCATTGGGGAGAGGGCAATACTCTTGCCACAGAGCTTGCCCATTATTTACAAGCTACGCCTGTTATAACTACTGCCAGCGATGTGCATGCAAAACCTGCTGTGGATGTGCTAGCCAAGGAAAATGGTTGTAGCATATTGGATTGGGATAAAGTGAAAATTTGCAATGCTGCTTTACTAGAAGATAAAAAGGTGCAGCTTTATGACCCCATAGGGCTTTTTAAAAACGCTTCACAAAAATATTTTACTCTTGTAGATATAGAGAAAAATAGTGAATTACCACGCATTAATAGTAAGGAGCCTGCCGTGGCTGTGCATTGGCGCAAATTTCCGGAGCATGAAAATATTTTGCGGCTTACTGTACCAGCTTTACATATGGGCATTGGTTGTAAAAAAGGTACGAAAGAAAATGTCATTTTAGAAGCCATTGAGCGCTGTTTACAAGAAACGCATTTAGAGAAAAAGGCTCTTCTATGCCTTGCTTCTGTGGATAAAAAGCAGGAAGAACAGGGGCTTTTAGATGCAGCACAGGCTTTACAGCTTCCCATAAAATTTTATAATGCAGAAATTTTGGCACAGGCGCCAAGTGTCTCTCCTTCGAGCATGGCGGCACAACTTTTTGGTTTTGAAGGTATTAGTGTCAGTGAAGGTGCTGCGCTTACAAGTGCAGAAGACGCAGGGCGCCTTTTTGATGCTAAAAAGCACGACAGTTTTTTGGGCGAAGTCCACTGCAATACTGTAGAGCTTATTGTACCTAAAATGAAATTTTTTGGACAAGTTACTGTGGCCATTGCTGTGGCGGAATATTTTATGCCTCAATAGGTGGTGGCGTTGGCTTTTGCGAACTAGAGACGCAAACCACAGGCTATAATAGTGAATTAGTAGAATTTTTGAAAAAAATAGAATTCCCGCTACTATGTTTCTTGGGGGTAAATGGCTTCGCACCCATGCGCGTTGTGGGCTTGAACTGCTTTCATGCCTCTTTTGAAATAGCCAATCATGCATGGCCACATGAGACCTCTGCACAATTACAAATGCGTGAATTGCTTTGTCGCTAGGCTCCTCGCAATTGACTTGGCATTACAACAATTGCGAGCGAAGCGAAGTAGCCACCCAACGGGCGCCGAAGGCGTTTGCGTTTGCGAAGAATGAGCAATTACGCAAATGGACAGCAAAGCATCCATGATTTTTTAATTATGCAGAAGTCTTTTCTTAGAACTAAGAGTCCTGCATAATTCTTAAAATTGCTAAAATACATGGATTGCTTCGCTTCGCTCGCAATGACTTTCGTTGTAATACCAAGTCATTGCGAGAAGCGTAGCGACGAAGTAGCCACCCAACGGGCGCCAAAGGCGTTTGCGTTTGCGAAGAATGAGCAATTACGCAAATGGACAGCAACGCATCCATGTATTTCAACGTTTTTTGGGATTATGCAGAGGTCTCATCATGTATGTTTTTATTTAATGCCTTTTCGCCTCGAACTGTGTCAAACTCATCTTACTAAGATTGTATGTCTTTATACTATACACCCTTAGAAAAATTCGTCTTTCTCATATCTTACACTTTTTTAATAGTCTATGGTTATGACTGTTAAATTTTTGCTTGGGTATACTGGTATACTAAATTAGTATACAAAAAATGATTTTCTTATTTGCAATGCAATATTAAAAATGATAATTTGAATATATAAAGGTAAAAACAATATGGATATTAAACAGATACGCTATTTCATGGTTGTTGCGGCCGAAAGAAACATTTCTGCTGCTGCTAAGATATTACATATTTCTCAACCACCTTTAAGTCGGCAAATTAAGGCTTTGGAAGAAGAGTTGGGTGTTTCTTTGTTTGAGCGTGATAACAAAGGCTTGGTGCTCACGGCTGCGGGACAGCTTTTTTTAGAACGCTCTGAGGCTTTAGTGTACCAATTTGATTGTATTGTTAAAGAGATGCAATTTCTTTCTACACTAAATAAAAAGCAAATCAGCTTCGGATCTATAGATGCTTCCAGCTATCTAGTGGAACCTGTTTATCAAAAGATTTTTCGTAAAAAATACTATGGTGGTAAGTTAAAATCACAAGTGGGGACGGCTGCGGAAATAACTAGCAAACTATTAAATAGAGAGATAGATATAGCTTTTGTGCGTTACCCTTTTGCAACGATGGATAAATTCGATTCTGTTATTTTAACAAAAGAAAAATGGTGTGCTCTTATTGATAAAAGCTGTTTATTACCTTTACACAATATGAAAAGTATTAGTGCTGAGCAATTAAATAGTCATAGATTAATTATGCCTTCGCGGCAAACGCTATATTTACCTATAGTAGATGCTTTAACAATAGATGAAGAAAAGCCTTTTATTTTGTGTTATTATTTTGAAGTTGCTAATGCTGCTTGTTTAGCAAAGCAAGCTAAAACTATAGCCATAGTTCCTGAAATGGTACAGAATTTGAGCAGTGAACATGATTACATTTTAAAACCTATTGAAGCTAATATTGCAGAAACAGGGTATATGGCAATAAAGTTGAAAGATGAATATAGCTCAGATACCGTAAGAGAATTTTGGGAATTTATAAATAACAATGCTTTTGATTTTGATGGAATAAAAATATAAATAGTTGCTTAAAAATAATACTAAAAGTATAGTAAATAATTTTCATTAGACAAAACAAAATGTGAATGTAATTTAGCTAGTGTAAAATAATTTATAAAGAGCGTGAGGTGTGGTGGTGAAAAGACAAACAGCCCAAGCGGTAATAATCGGTGGCGGAGTTATGGGCTTAGCGACAGCCTATTATTTGGCTAAAAATGGCATGCAAGATGTGGTCGTTGTCGAGAAAAATACGGTTTGTTCTGGGTCGAGCGGGCGCTGTGCAGGCGGGTTTCGTCAGCAATTTCCTACTGTTCCAGAAGTGCAAATGGCTATGGATAGTGTTAAGCTATTAGAAACATTAGAAGATGAATTAGACTACGAATTTGAATTCCGCCAAGGCGGTTATTTAGTGCTGTCCTACAATGAAGAGCACGCAGCGCAAGCGAAAAAAACCATGGCTATGCAACAAGAAGTGGGGCTTGGGGTAGAGTGGAAAAATCACTCTCAAATAGTAGATATGGCGCCTTGGCTTAATACAGACGAAGGGTTTACAGGGGCTGCATGGTGCCCCACCGATGGTGTTGTAAATCCTTTTAAAATGGTATTTGCATACGAGCATGCTTTTACCCGTTTGGGAGGTAAGGTTTACCCTCACAATGAAGTGAAAAACATTACACGAATAGCTGATGATAATTTTATAGTACATACCGATAAACATGAAATTTTTTGCTCCATGCTTATCAATTGTACGGGAGCCTTTGGTAAGAGAATAGGCGCCATGCTTGGGGTAAATATCCCTGTGGTTCCCATGGCAAGAGAAAAAATAATTACCGAACGTGTGAAATTTTTTCAACCATTTTTGTGCCATTCACCTTTACATACTTTGCACTTTAATCAGACACAATGCGGATCATTTTTAATGAGTTGCGCTAATTTACATATCAAGCAGCGAGACGACCTTAAAAATACTTGGCGTTTTACCCACGAAACTGCCTCAGCCGTGGGGCGTTTGGTGCCAGCTTTAAAAAATATTAAAATTGTGCGTCAATGGGCAGGGTTTTACGAAGCAACGCCTGATGGACAACCGTATCTGGGTAAAATTGATGGGTTGAAAAATTACTATCAAAACTTGGGATATAATGGCCATGGATTGATGTTGGCACCTTCTGCTGGCAGCGCTCTTGCAGCACAAATTTTAGGAAATGAAGTGCCTGTTTGGTATGACACTTTTGCCATGAATAGATTACAAGCATAACGATTGGAGGTTGGTAATGGTTAAAATAGTAGATATTGAAATATTTCCCTTAGAAGCTAAATTTAAAAAACCTTTTAGTTTTTCGGGTATTACACGTATAAGCTCTAATAATATAATTATCAAAATTCATACAGATGAAGGCATATACGGATTGGGAGAAGCTTGCCCTGTGCCAGGCATGTCTGGCGAAACAGATATTTCCATTTGTCATACCATAGAAAAATTTTTCAAGCCTTTGTTGTTGGGCAAAAATCCCTTAGAGTTTGCCACATTAACGAGTGCTTGCGAAAAAGCCTTGGGTGGTAATGTGGTTGCTAAAGCCGGTATCAATATTGCTTTGTATGATTTGGCGGGTAAGTTGTTAAATGTGCCAGTGTATACATTGCTTGGTGGTAAATACCGTGACAAAATAGAAATCAACGGTTCAGTGGGCATGGGCACCGCCGATGAAATGCTTGCCACTGCCGAAGAGCAAATGAACGAAGCTGGGGTAAAATACCTTAAACTTTATTGTGGCAAAGAAGAAATGGCGCAAGATGTTGCTAAGCTAAAAAAAGTTATTAAAGCCATTGGCTCACGTGCTCGGGTATTTTTAGATGTTAATCAACAATGGTCTGTAAAAACAGCTATCAAAGCTATAAAAATGCTTGAAGAAGAAAACTTACTTTATGTGGAGCAGCCAACACCTAAATGGGATTATGAAGGTATGCGCCTTGTTAAAGAATCTGTCACAACTCCTATTGCTGCCGACGAAGCTGTTTTTTCCGTTACAGATGTAGCTCAATTAGCTGCTGCTAAAGCAGTTGATATTATAACCATTTACGTTTTAAAACCCGGTGGTATTTTAAGAGGGCATGACGCCATTACTGTAAGCAATGCCTTTGCCCTAGATTGCTTTATCGGTAGCTACCTAGAACTAGGGGTGGGCACAGCTGCAGGCGCTCATCTAGCTGCTTCCATACCTAATTTAAAATATCCTTGCTATATGTTTGGTCCTTTAAAGTATGAACATGATGTTTTACAAGAACCGTTAAAAATAGGTAATGGTGTGATTGAGGTGCCACAAGGGCCAGGTTTAGGTATAGAAATTGACGAAGCATTATTGAAAAAAATGGCTAAAAAATAATATTTCATATATATCTTATTTTTTAAGCTAAATATAGGGGAAGGAAAAACCTTCCGTCAAATGCAAAAAATTTATAAAGTGAGATTTATATGCAAACACATTTTCAGACTTCTTCAAAAAAAGTAAGGATTTTTTTTGAAGATACTGAACTCGAAGTGGCGGAGGGTACCTCTGTGGCAGCCGCAGTGCTTAGTTCTCATGCTAAACATACACGGGTGACTGACAAAAATAAGAGTGAAAGAGCTCCTTATTGTCAAATGGGCATTTGTTTTGAATGCCTCATGAATATTGATGGAAAAGCCAATCAACAATCCTGCATGATTCAAGTGCGTGACGGTATGCGTATTTATAGGCAGCATGGTTTTGCGGACTTACTTTCTTCACCCAAAAAGAGTATGAGTAAAGAAAATACATAACTACTGCTAAAATACTATATAAGCCTTAGTTATAAAATTTATATTTAAAAATAATTGAGCAGAGTTCTTAGATAAGGAGAAAGCCAATGCAAGTGCAGTGGGATACTATAGTTATTGGAGCAGGGCCTGCAGGTATGTCTACTGCCATGCAATGTGCTGAAGCAGGTTTGGACGTTCTTGTTTTAGATAGACAAGAGCAACCAGGTGGACAAATTTGGAAGGCAGTAGGATCTGCTCAAGCAGAAAAAACAAAGTTTTTAGGAAAAGAGTATGCACATGGAGCAAAGGTTGTTCAAAAATTCCTCCATTCAAAGCTTACTTATATGTCTGATGCGCAAGTTTGGTTTGTAGAGGGTACTTCTGTTTGCGCCAGTATTCAGGGACAAAGCCATTATTTTAAGGCAAAGTCACTTGTGCTGGCCACGGGCGCCATGGAACGCCCAACCCCTGTGCAAGGCTGGGATTTACCCTGTGTTATGGGCGTAGCAGCATGTGATTTATTACTAAAATCTTCAGGGCTTAGCCCCACTGCTCCTGTAGTTATTTGCGGTAATGGTCCGCTTATTTTGCAAACATTAGCGCATTTGTGCCAATTAAAAGTGCCCATTGCAGGACTTGTTTTAACAGGTAAAATGCATCAAAATGCTTGGAAGGCTTTTTTACATTCTTATAAAGTGCTTGGTAGACCGCTGTATTTTATAAATGGTATTTATTATTCTTTGTATGCTCTTCTTAAGAAAATACCTACATTTTTTAATGCTCAAGACATAAGTATAACAGAAGATAATGGGGCAAATATTAGTTTTCTTTCCGGAAAAAAAAGACATACTTTGCAAGCTAAAACTGTGCTTTTACATGAGGGCATTGTATCAGAATCTCGTATTACACATCTTGTAGGGTGCCGTCATCAGTGGAGTACAAAAAATAGATATTGGCATGCAGAGGGCAATGCTTGGGGAGAAACAAGCATTGACAATGTGTATGTTGCCGGAGATGTTGCTGGTGTTAATGGTGCAGAGGCTGCACTGGCAGAAGGGAATATTGTGGGCATAGGCATTGGGGCAAAGCTTGGTAAATATACGCAAAGTGAACGTGATAATAAAGCTCAAAAATATCAGCGAACCTTACAAAGGTGCCGCTGGATGCAAGACTTTACCGATGCCTTGTTTACTCCTAACCCTCAAGTTCTTTTACCAAAGGATGATACTATTGTTTGTCGCTGCGAAGAAGTTACTGCAGGTGAGATTCGTAAGCTTGTTTTAAACGGCTGTGATACAGCAGATGTGGTAAAGGCAAGTTGTCGCTGCGGCATGGGTTTGTGTCAGGGACGTATGTGTTCAAGTACTGTGGCCAATATTATTGCAGAAGTGCATGGCGTAGCCCTTGAAAGCGTAAAGCCCTATAAAGCGCGTCCGCCACTTTTCCCTGTTAATTTAGAAGAGTTGGCAAAGTTTTCTATGCCGCACGATGAAGTGTAATACTCACCTGTTAAAAAAGTCGATTTTGGGCAGTTCGTTCAAAATCGACTTTTTTATACGATGATTTTTGTTGTAATACCAAGTCATTGCGAGGAGCCTAGCAACGAAGCAATCTACGCATTTGTCATTGTGCAGAGGTCTCTAAATGTGGGCAATAACCCTTAATCTTCTATAGTCTGCAATCCAATTTTTTCCATCAAACATTGTGCTTTGCAATTGTGTCTCTACATTTTGCAAAATATCTTCTTTTTGCTCTGTATTAAATTTTTCTAAATGGGTAGAAAAGAATTGGCACACCCACTGGCGTAAACCCAAAAACTCATTGGGTAATACGGTTGGTCTATCAAAAATATATATTTCTTCTATAGTAAATCCAGCTTGCTCCAGTATTTTGCTATGCATTTCTACACTTGGAAAGTAAAACGAGCTGGTATAGCTGCTTCCAAAATTCTGTAATGCTATATTAAATGCGTTAGATATATTATTAATATTTCCTTGCGCGCCGAATTCACAAATAAGTTTGCCAAAATCTTTTAAAGCCATATAAATGCGTTGATGTAGTAATTTTTGATCATTTATCCAATGGAAAACAGCATTTGAAAAAATAATATCAAACTCTTTTTCGAATGCTATATGTGTGGCATCACAGACATCAAAATTAATATGTGGATATTTACTTTTTGCTTGTTCTATCATTTCTTTTGAAGAATCTAGACCAATGATATTTTTAGATACTGATTGATAAATTTCATGAGTTAAATCGCCTGTTCCACATCCTAAATCCAAGCATGATAAAGTATCTTTTTTTGGTATTGAATCTATTAATCCTCGGCCATGTTCAGAAACGTAATTTTGTGCATTATCATACAAGTTAGAATCCCATTTCATAATACATCCTTTAAGTAGTATTTTGCAATATATATTAATCTAAAATAAGATAATATACTACACACCGTATGCTTTCCTTGTATTACTGTCAATGATATCTAAAAAAATTTGATTCAGAATATAGTGAGCACTCAATGTAAGATATACTGCTTTGTGAAAGAAATACTTTGTGAATTTAAAAAAAAACATTGTTTTTTTTTAAATTATATTTTACAATAATAAGTTTATACCTATAAAGCATATACTTTATAGGTATAGTTGTATACTAAATGAGTATTAGACTTTTTTAGTATAAAACGTTGTTATGCATTGGTGGAAAGAGTTTAATCACATTTAAGGAGGTTCAATATGAGCAGTGATTACAAAAAGAAAAGGGAATTCCCGCATGTGTACTTTATGTTATTTATGTTGATATTAGGTTTTTCTATATTAACATATATAATTCCTGCTGGGGAGTATACTCGCGTGACAGGGCCTGGTGGAAGAATGATGGTAGACCCGGAATCATTTCGCTATGTTGAATCAAATCCAACCTCTATTTTTGACTTTTTTAAGGCTATACATAATGGCTTTGTAAGCGCGGCTTCTGTGGTGGCCCTAGTATTTATCATAGGTGGCTCTGTAGGTGTTTTGCGTAAAATTGGTGTGCTAGAAAGCTCTGTGGGAGCGTTAGCTCAAAAATTACAAAATAAAGGAATTATCGTAATTCCCATTTTAATGATATTTTTTGGCTTAATGGGCAGCTTTATTGGATTGATTGACCTGATGATGGTTTTTACGCCTATCATATTACCTCTGTGTTTATCGCTAGGATTTGATAGAATGACAGCCATTGCCATAACAGCCTGTGGCTTTGGTGGTGGTATGTCAGGCGGTATGGCAAACCCCTTTACCATTGGTGTTGCACAGCAAATAGCTGGTCTTCCATTGTATTCAGGTTTTGGCTTTCGTACTATCTGTTTTGTATTGGTAATGGCAGTTGGTATTATATATGTTATGCGTTATGCCGCAAAAGTGCGTAAAGATCCTACCACAAGCTTTGTGTATGATGTTAATGAAAAAAACATAAATGTTACTTCTGCAGTGGATACCAAAGCTTTGACAAAAAGACAGATTGCTGGCGGTATTGTGTATTTAGGCATATTTCTGTTCATGATTGTAGGCGTATTCCTTTGGGGTTGGGGTGGCAACTTTAGCGACCTTTCAGCCATGTTTATAGCTATGGCAGTTTTCAGCGGTATTGCAGCTGGTTTGTCCCCCAATGATATTGTGGGTGGCTTTCTTGAAGGTTTACAAGATATGCTATTGGGAGCATTTGTAGTTGGTATTTCTAAGGCTATCACTGTTGTTATGCAAGATGGCATGATTATGGACACTATAATTCATGGCTTAGCTGCTGTTCTTACAGACTTACCCAACGAACTTACAGCCATGGGCATGGTTATAGCACAATCTTTAATCAACTTCGTAGTTCCTTCCGGTAGTGGACAGGCGCTTTTAACTATGCCTATTTTGACTCCCATAGCCGACATTACGGGAATTACGCGTCAAACTGCCATATTGGCATTGCAATTTGGCGATGGACTTTCCAATATATTCTATCCCACAGTAGGTTACTTTATGGCTACTTTAGCTATGATAAAAGTTCCTTATCAAAAGTGGATTAAGTTTTTCCTACCCTTATTTTTAATTTGGACTGTCATGGCACTCATTCTCTGTGCTATTGCGCAATCCATCAATTTTGGTCCGGCGTAGTTTTTCATGGTATAATCTGTAAACATACATTAAAAAAATATTTTAGGAGTTACTTATATGAAAATTTTGATTATTAATCCCTTTGGCGTGGGCGAGTATGACAGTAAAATCGAAAAAATATGTTCAGCCGTTGCTAGACCGGATACTGAAATTGTGGTGGAACATAATAAACGCGGTTTGCCTTTTATCCGTCACGCGTACTTTCAAATGATGATGGTTCCTGATGTAGTAAGAAGAATCATCGAGGCTGAAAAAGAAGGTTTTGACGGCGTTTTTGTTTCTTGCTGTTTTGAGCCTGGCGTGAAAGAGGCAAGAGAAGTTGTTGATATTCCAGTTGTAGGCGGTGCGCAACCAGGCATATTCTTAGCACGTCAACTGGGGCAAAAATTTTCTTTCATCACAGATACCGCCAGAGCCGATGCCCAAACTTATGACCTAATGAGACAGTATAAATTAGATGTAGAAATGGCTTCATTAAGTAATGTGAGCATGGGTGTAGAAGATGTGGCAAAAAATCCTGAAATGAATTACCAAAGGGTTGTAGAAGCTGCACGGGCGGCTGTGGCTAAAGGGGCGGACGTTATTATTGCTGGCTGTACAGTAGTATCTGCATACTTTAGTGAATATGAAGTACCCGAAGATTTAAAAAATATTCCTATTATTGATGCCAATGTTGCTTCCATAAAAACATTAGAAATGATGGTGGATTTACATCAAAAGATCGGTTTAACTGTGTCACGCCATGTGGCTTTCCAAAAGGTGCAAGATAGAGAAAAGAAAGCTTTTGATCTTGTGCAAGAAATCTACAAGACAGGTTATTAACAATCTGCTGTGTAAATTAAGAGTCCTGCATAATTCCTAAAATATTAAAATACATGGATTGTGCAGACCCCTTAAATTGTAATCTGATATAAAAAATAAATGTGGTCGGACAAGGAGTTTATCCCCATGTCCGACCATGTTTTTTCAGCTTAGCAGTCTGTTACACTAAAATTTTAAAGCGCACTACCTGTTTTGCATTTTATCATAAATTTTTTTGGCGTGTTCTGCTTGTGCTATGTTGCTAACTTCTATAGGCACAATGGTCATACCAATGGGGCAAAGTGTAAGCCCTGCAAGTTTGAGATGCTGCCACGCAAAGGGAATGCCAATAATGGTAATTGCACAGGCAATTGCGATTGCCACATGCCCAATACCAATCCAAAGACCCGCCAATAAAAACCAAATGATATTACCAATTAATCCCAAAGCGCCTGTACCTATATCTTGCTCGCCTGTAAGTGTGTCTCTACGAATTGCGGTTTTACCAAAAGGGAAAAAAGCAAAGGTACCAATGACAAAACAAGCTTTTCCCCATGGTATGCCAATAATCGAAATAAAGGCAATTATGCCAAAAAGCCACCATAATAAACCTGTGATAATTCCCCCGAGCAGGAACCACAATACATTGCCAAGTAAACTCATATTTTTCTCCTAGTTACCTACTAACAGCCTAACATAAAGCTTAACGAACCTATCAAAAAAAACGAGAAGATGCAAAAGAGGTGGTTGAGAAAATCTCGCTTTACTTCTTTGTTTTTTGAGATTATATTGTGAATTTAATATGGCGTAAATATATTTTGTAGATGAATTTTTGAGTACTTAGTAAAAAGTACAATACAGTAGCATTAGCCAGTACATGTAATACTTATTGTGGAAATGCTTAAAGGAGAATGTACTATGAAATCTTTCCATAATAAAATTTTTATAATTATGTTTTTTAGTTTTTTTCTTTCTGGTTGCTCATTAGTGGAGGCAACCTATGATATTGTTACATTGCCAATAGTTATTGTGGGCGAAGCAGCGGAAGGAGCTGCTAATATGATTTCTGGTGATGATGACGACGACGACGACGATGACGACGACAAGAAAGACAAAAAGGATGATGATAAATAGTCTTATTCGAAAATCCTACATAGTTATTTTTAAATATAACCTCACTGTTAAAATGTGGAAATTGCTTTATTGAAAAAATACATTGTGCAGAGCAAGATTTCCCCCAAATAAATTCCTTACGGTCAAAATGTGCTGTGAAGAGGCTGTTTTTTCGTGTTTGACCAGAAAAGCGCAGGAAATTTGACACAAAAATAAACAAAAAGCGCTTATTGAAACACGCTTTAGTCTTCGTCAATGGCAGAGCACGCTACGGCAAATTCTTCTTGGCTTGGTTGTACTTTTTTTTCTTTAAAGGGAAGGGCGCTTTCAAAATTAAGCACATCTTCTTCGCTAACATTAAAAACATCTGAAAAAACAGCATGACCAGCTACATTTTCAAATGCTTTTTCCTGTAAGGGCAAAGCAAGCAAACCTTTATAATATTTGCCGTCATCCATAGAAATAGAATATTTTTTTCCACCCACAAAACCATATGGCGCATAGTGATACGGGTAACCTAAAGTTAATACACCGGAATACCCCATTTTTTTTGCTTCTTCCAAAGAATGTGAAATAAGCTTACGTCCCAAAGATTGCCTTTGCAAGGAAGGCGAGATAAAAGCTGGGCCAAAACTGATGGTTTTAAAAATTTCTCCTGAATTAAGAGCTATATGTGAATGCGTGTAGAAAATAGCGCCTTCTACTTTTCCATCCACTTCAATAACAAAGGCTAGGTCTGCAATAAAATCTTTGTGCGCGCGCATGGTATGTACAACATAGTGTTCATGTGCGCCGGGGAAATATAGATTCCAAAAGGCATCTCTGGCAATTTCTTCTACGCGCGCAAAATCTGCGGGAAGTTCTTTTCTAACTATACTATTCATATTTTCTTCCTTATTCACTAGAGCGCGTTTATATAAACGCCGTTTTGCTTATCTCTGTGTCAGACCAGATACGCAGTCAAATACCAGAAGAGTATATTCGCTTAAAGCGCATCTATTACGTGAATACGCTCTAGTTTTTATGTTTTGTTAACAGTGTATTAATTACCTTGTTTGGACATTTGCTGCAAGCGCTCAATTCTTTCTTCAATAGGGGGATGCGTGCTAAAAAGTCCACTAAATCCTTTCGGAAAAAGGGGTGCAACAATAAACATTTGTTCTGTGCTGGCATTGCCTTTTTGAAGAGGGATTTGCTCATTATAATGTTGTAATTTATGTAAAGCACCGGCTAAGGCCAGTGGTTGTCCGCAAATGCGGGCACCCGTATCATCGGCTAAATACTCTCGGGAGCGAGAAATGGCCATTTGAATAAGAGCGGCAGCTATAGGGGCTAAAAGAGCTAATAATAGTGTAGAAAAAATGTTTCCTCCGCCTTCTTCGTCTTGGCGTCCTACCCCAAAAATAGCCGCAAATTGCATAAGATTAGCAATGCTCACAATGGCAGAAGCCAATACGCCAGCTACCGTTTGAATAAGTATATCTCTGTTGGCAATATGGCCAATTTCGTGGGCAATCACTCCCTCAAGTTCCTCAGGAGTAAGTAATTGCATAAGCCCATCGGTAACAGCCACAACGCCATGTTCTGGGTCTCGACCAGTGGCAAAAGCATTGGGAGCTTGTTCAGGTATTCTGTAAATAAGAGGTTTTGGAATACCAGCGCGCTGAGCCAGTGTTTCTACCATGGCGTGAAGGGCAGGGGCATCTTGTTGCCTAAGCTCTTGTGCGCCGTACATTTTTAAAACAATTTTATCTGAATACCAATAAGATGTCACGTTCATGACAAGAGCAAGAGCAAAAGCTATAAAGATACCAACTTTACCACCAAGGGCGCCACCTAAAACAATAACACCGCCGGAAAGCAGGGCGAGTAATAATACGGTTTTTATTTGACTGTTCATATTTTCTCCTTAAAATGAAAATAAGCATAGTTCTGTTTTTGGCTATATTTTGATGGAAAAATATATAACTTTACTTGTTTGCAGGGGGACTGTATTATATTAGGTTGTGGGAGTTTACTGAAAATGTGTATTTTTCTCTATTTTGAGGATGCATGTTCAGTAAAATAAGATATACTTTTAACTTTATACTATACTGCTATGTTATATAGATTCCAAAAAAATAGAGTAATGGTGCAAGGCTTTGGTCTATTCTGCTTTTTGTTAACTTTGCTTTGTTGTACTTTTTCCCTGCCGGCCTTAGCAAAAGAGGCAAAGCTTTCCCAAAGCCACAAGCACACAGATCAGCTTGATTTTTCTTTTTTTAAGAAAGGCCAAGAGGGGCCTGTGCTTTTAGTCATTGGTGGCATTCAAGGCGATGAACCTGGGGGCTTTTCTGCAGCTACGCTTATTGCTACACGGTATACTGCGAAAAAAGGTACTTTGTGGGTGGTCCCTAACTTAAATTTTCCTAGTATCATAAAAAGTTCTCGTGGTATTCACGGCGATATGAATAGAAAATTTGCTGCTCTTGACAAAGCGGATCCGCAATATAAAATTGTCTCTCGAATTCAAGAAATAATTCGCGACCCTTCGGTATGTCTTGTGTTGAACTTGCATGATGGCAGTGGGTACTATCGTCCTAAATATGTGGATAAATGGCGTGGGCCTAAACGTTGGGGGCAGTCAATCATTATTGATCAGGCACGTATGCCATTGATGCGTGTGCCCAAGGGCAATGCCCTTGTGGAAAAGCAGGTGGAACTTATTGAAACGGCGACTTTTGTAAGCGCTGCAGTTAATAAACATTTGTTAGAGCCAGACCATATAATGCATGTGCATGATACCATGACAGCCCAAGGCGATAAAGAGATGGAAAAAAGCCTTTCTTGGTTTGCTGTACGTCATGGTAAGCCTGCTTTTGGCT
>CAZBDD010000005.1:0-19111 GCA_964490475.1 uncultured Desulfovibrionaceae bacterium | reverse complement strand
TCTTGAGAATCCATGGCAGAAAAATGATGACTGGGTATGGTATCATCAATAATCCAAAGGGTATTTTCGTGAGCATAGGCCAGTGAATTTTCAAAATCTTGCAATGTTTGTTTAAAGGTATGTAGGCCGTCAATGAAGATGATATCAAATTTAAATGGGCCATTGTGGTATATGTGTTGCAATGTAGCGGCACGCTGTGGAAGGTGTTCAAAAAAGATGTCTGATTTTTCATGATAAAACCGTGTGGTCTCAGTGGCATGCTTGCTTGTATCAAATAAGAAATTGGGGTCTACTCCCATTTTAAAGGGAACATCTAAGTTAAGGAAGGTATGCCCATTTTCCACACCAATTTCAAGATAGGTTTTGGCATAAAATATATCTATATAGGATTGAATACGTGCCCATGTGGTACTATATCTTGTGGGAAGTAGTGCTTTTTGCTCTTGCGGTAGTTGGAGAAAGTTTTTTGCTCTAAGATTATACAATTCTTTTTTGCGTAAAACATCAAAAGGTTCCACGGAAACGGCTTTTCGTGCGCAATCTATGGCCTTACTTAGGTTGCCTTGTGCATGATGCATAGCGGCAAATTGTGCATGCGGTTCGCTCCAAAAAGGATTTATATGCATGACTTCTGTCATGAGTTTTATGAGGTCTTGATATTGTTTGTTTTGTTGTAAATATGTTGCTAAATGCGCTTTGCACACAAAGTTACGTGGCTCCAATTCTACAGCTTTCGTGGCATGCTCAATAGCTTTATCAAAATTTTTCATATGTGCGAAAATTCGCGCACTTTGTGCATGGCGCTCGGCGTGCCGAGGGTTTTGTTGTAAAGCTTTAGCTAGTGTTTCAATGGCGGCATTATGTTTCCCTTGTTGATTTAAAAAGGTTGCCAATTGTTCTTGCGCCTCAAAGCTTTGAGGGGCCATAGCTACGGCTTTTTGTATGCAAGCATAGGCCTTATCAAAATCGCCTACACTATGGTGTATATGGGCAAGGTGTACATAGGCTTCATGCCAAGATGGCGTATGAAGTAAGGCTTGCGCCAGCAATTTTTTACAGCTAGTAAAGTCCTTGTTTTTTATTAAATAATGTACAAGCTCTGATTTACGTTTTAATGAATGGGGTTCAATATCTATTGCTTTTTTAGCATATTCAATGGCTTTTTCTGTATTACCTTGGGCACTGTAAATAGAAGCTATTTGTGCTAAAGGTTTACTCCAATGAGGATTGCGCTGCATGAGTTCTCTTTGTAATTGCAAAGCGGCCTCAAAATTGCCCGCAATAAGGTAAATATCTGTAAGTTTTTTATAGAAACGTGTCTCCTGAGGTGCTTTTTGCATTTTATTATAGAGAAGCTGTACATGGTAATGATATTTTTTTAAAGGCGCAGAAACAGCCATATCATTTTGTATATGGTATTGTTGCACAGCCATAAAGAAATCCAAATACATGAAGTCTTCTAAAAGCTCTTTTTTTTCTAAATAGAGAAAAATCTTATATGCAGCACGGTATTTTTTTTGCTGATAGAAAAAGTACGCGATGTAAAAAAGAGTGCGTGCTTTACTTGAGGGATTGGCAGTAGTGTAATATGTACTTGGTACAGTAATATGTCTTGGCAAAAGCTTTTCTGGCTTGGTAAACAGCTGAGGAAAAATGTTTAAATCTTGTGTGAAATCTTGTGTTTGCTCCAGAATTTGTTGCAGGGTTACTAAATCTAAAGTAAATAAGTCGTTGGCTTCATCTTCATAGGCCGAGTAAAGCACCTGTTTTTCTAAATGAAATAAATAATAATTATCTGAGGCGTAATTAGCAATAATATTAAATGTTTCTGTATGTTCTCTGGGTATAATAATAAAACGTGTTTGTAATTTTTTTGTTAATAAAAGACTATGCTGTGCTGAACCGCCAATCATAAGGCATACTTTTGCTGTGCTTATGGCTTCGAGTTGTTGTGCAACCGAAAGTGTTTCTGGGTGTATGATGTGCCAACCACGCTTTTTAAGTGTTTTTTCTAACTGCACTTCGTTGGCACAGCCTCGTATTTTTGAGCGTGAAAGATACACATATTTTCTTTGTACGGGCGTAGCTTCATAAAATCCTAAAAAATTAGCATGCTCTGGGTGTATATGCGTATTGATACCTGAGCCTGGTTCTGGAAAGTGTACCTTAGCAAATTCTGTAGGCTCTTTTAAAAAGATGTGCGTGTTATGTATACCTAAAGCTTGAAAAATATCACTTTGCCATGTTTTAAACTGTGAAGGGGTGTGTCCATAGCCGTTGACACCTACCCAGACAATGGGAAGATTGTTTTTTTGTGCATACCAAAGTCTTTGTAAGTTTTCTAAAAGAAAATGCCCCCAATGCATAAAGAAAATGCCCCCATAAATGACTTCCTCTTCAGAAAACTTCCAAGGCTTTATGTGAGGGAGGGTATGGAAAACTTTGTCTTTAATAGTCATTCTGCGTGTATAGGGCAATGCTTGTTTGTCTTTGTAGGCTCCTAAGGCATAAGTGCTTACATCGCCTGTAATATCACCTACCATAGGTAGTAATGTCACGTTTTCTATGCTATCGCATTGCAAAGGGGGAATGGTGTTCATATCAATAGCATCATGGTTAAACATGGGGATTTCCTTTTAAAATAATCTTGAATGGGGATAAAAGAGTATATGTAATGAAATATTTTTTCAATCATTAAATAGCCGTTTACTATATGGAGATGAAGGGATAAAATTTTAATTATAAGTAAAAATCTTGCATTTAGCATGAAAATATTTATGCTCAATGACGGTGAATAGTCTCATCAAATAACAGCTTGTTCAATGAGGAGAGCTTATGTTTACTTTACAATCCTTGGAAGAAGCTTTTTGTAGTATTCAAGAAAATTTTTCTGCAGCCCTTTTGGCAGAACAAGAACCAGATTGGGTGGAGCTTTTGCAAGCTCGTGGTCGCGTTCTTGCGCAAGATATTTGTGCCACAGAATATGTTCCTTCTTTTGAGCGTTCCAGTGTAGATGGCTATGCGCTGAGAGCAGCAGATACCTTTGGGTGTAGCGATAGCATTCCTGCCATACTACCTATACAAGGGAAAATTCGCATGGGACAAGAGCCCTCTTTTGCTTTGGCGGCAGGTTCTTGTGCAAACATTGCCACGGGAGGCGCCTTGCCATCTGGGGCTGATGCTGTGCAAATGATTGAATACACAGAAGATTATGGGGATGGAACCGTTGGCATTCTTAAGCCAGTGGCACCGCAACAACATGTGATTTTTAAGGGAGATGACGTCTACCCCGGTAAAGCTCTTTTTCGCGCGGGCTTACAGATAAGCTCAAAAGATATTGGGGCTTTGGCAGCACTTGGCATAACAAAGGTACCGGTTAAAAAATCCTTAATAGTGGGTATTATTACTACCGGTGATGAATTAGTGCCCATTGATCAAAAACCTAATAATGCACAGGTGCGCACGGTAAATACATCCTTACTTGCTTCTTTAGTACAAGATTTTGGAGAATGCTATATAAGTTATGGCATTATAAAAGATAATCAAAATGTATTGGCTGCCACGGTGGCCAAGGCTTGTAAAGAGTGCGATGTGGTGCTTATTTCCGGAGGAAGCAGCGTAGGGCTAAAAGACATGACGGCCACAGTTATGGCAGAGCAGGGGAAAATATTATTTCATGGTTTGGCCATAAAACCCGGAAAGCCAACTATTTTTGGGAAGATAAGCCATGTTCCTGTCTTTGGTTTGCCTGGGCATCCTGTAGCCGTGTTTTTTGTCATGCTGAAGGTGGTGTATTATCTTTTTTCCTGGCTTACAGGGAAAAAAGTAGCAACAAATACCGTGCAAGCTGTATTAACAGAATCTGTACAGGCCAATGATGGTCGCTTGCAATTTGTTCCTGTGCGATTACTTTCGCAAAATTATAACATCATGCAGGCTCAGCCTGTGCGCATTAAATCTGGCCTGATTACCACCTTGGCAGGTAGCCATGGTTATTGTATTATTCCACAAAATTGCGAAGGATATGCACAAAATACGTCGGTGACGATACATTTATTTTAGGAGTTTCCATGGCTTTTCAATTTTTAACCAATGTGCCTTTAAAAGAAGCTAGAGATACGTATATACAAAAACTTTTAGATAAGGGATTTAGTGCTTCTGAAGAATATATTCCCGTGCAAGAAGCGTGTCATAGGGTTAGTGCAAAGTCTATTTATGCTCAAATAAGTGCACCACATTACAATGCCGCCGCCATGGATGGTATTGCTGTGCTGGCTAAAGACACTTTTGGGGCCACAGAAACGACACCTCTTCTTTTAACGCAAGAACAGTATATTTTTTTAGATACGGGTGATGCTTTACCTGAAATGTATGATGCTGTTATTATGATGGAAGATTGCGTTTTTCAAGAAGATATGTGCGTTAAAATTTTTGGGGCCGCGGTGCCTTTTCAGCATATTCGCCAAATTGGTGAAGATATTTGCCAAGGCGAAATGATTCTTCCGTCACATACCAATATCAGCCCAGCGGCCATGGGGGCTTTGCTTGCTGGGGGGGTGCTTGAGGTGCCTGTGTTGAAAAAACTGCTTGTGGGTATTATTCCTACAGGTAATGAGGTGGTAGCGCCGCACACACAGCCACAGTCTGGGGACATATTGGAATTTAATTCTACTATTTTTACCGCCATGCTTGAAACTTGGGGGGCAAATGCAAAGGTCTACCCCATTTGTAAGGACGATGAGGTGGCAATTACTGCGGCTTTGAAAAAAGCATTGGTAGAATGCGATATGGTATTGTTAAATGCTGGTTCTTCTGCCGGCAGAGAAGATTTCAGTTTACAAAGTGTAAAAAATGTAGCTGAAGTATTGCATCACGGCATAGCTATCAAGCCTGGAAAGCCAGCCATTTTGGCTTATAAAGATGCGCAGGCCATCTTGGGTGTACCCGGCTATCCTGTTTCTGGAATTATTGTTTTAGAAGAAGTACTTAAACCTCTTGTGGAACTGTATAATAAAAAGAAAATAGCAGAGCCTTTATACCAACAGGCTGTTTTGGCGCGTCCTGTGATGTCTGGTGTGAAGTATGAAGAATTTATTCGTGTACGTTTGGGATATGTAGAGGGGCGTCATATTGCATCCCCTTTGCAAAGAGGAAGTGGAGTGGTTTCTTCCTTCATGAAGGCTGATGGAATTATGACGGTGCCACAAGGCGTTGAAGGCTATGCAAGCGGAGAATCTGTGCCCATTCGTCTTTTGCAACCTCTTACTAAAATAGAAAACTCTTTAGTGGTTATAGGTAGCCATGACCCTTTACTTGATGAATTAGGAGATATGCTACATGTGCAAAACTTTGCGCAGCATATGGTTTCTTCGCATGTGGGTTCCATGGGGGGAATTATGGCTGCAAAAAGGCGCGAAGCGCACATGGGCGGCGTACATTTATTGGATGAAGAAGATGGAAGCTATAATATTTCCTATGTTAAAAAATATTTTCCGCAAGGTGGTGTACACCTTGTAGAGGTGACAGGGCGTGAGCAAGGCTTGATGGTAGCCAAGGGAAATCCTAAAAATATTCAAAGTGTAGAAGATTTGTATGCTCCTGACATACGCTTTGTAAATAGACAAAAGGGTTCTGGGACACGCATTTTATTTGACTATTGTCATAAGCAAATTGGGCGAGATCCCAGTAGTATTTATGGGTATGCAAGAGAAGAGTTCACACATACTTCGGTGGCAGCACAAATTGCTTTGGGTTCCGCCGATGTAGGCATGGGAATTTTCGCGGCGGCTCAGATGTTTCATTTAGATTTTATTCCCATATGTACGGAGCAATACGACTTTATTATTCCTGATTACGCCATAGAAAATGTTTTGGTGCAAAATATTTTAAGCATTTTGCAAAGTGCTGCTTTTGCAGAAAAATTATCTTCTTTGGGTGGGTATGTTGTCAAGAATCCTGGGCGAATATATAGCTTATAAGGTTTGTCATGTCACATATTTCTTCTTCAACTTTGCAAGCTTATCGTGTGCGTTCGTGTATTCCTCTACAAGGTGAGGCCATGGCGAAAGGCAAAGCGCTTTTTGCACCTTTGCGCCGTGTTGATGATATGCTCTTGGTAGTGCAGGCAGGGACTATCATGCATGCACAAAAATATTCTGCCAAAGATGTACCGGCGGGGCTTAGTGTGCAAGACCTTGGCGAAGGCGTGCTTGTGCCGGCTGCTGTTAATGCGCATACGCATATGCAATTGTGCGCTGTGGCAAAAAAAACAGTATGGGGACAAGGTTTCGTGCCATGGCTACAAAGCCTTATTCCTTTACTTCCCAAAACGGCAGAAGATTTTAATGCAGAACCTTTGCGCGTGGCTTTACAAGATGGCATGCTTGCCATGAAACAAAGCGGCACCGCTCTTTTTGCTGACTACACCGGCGGAGCCATGCATTGGGTGGCGCAAATGGCACAAAAAGCCGGCCTAGAGACACTTTTATTAGCGGAATGGTTCGGATTTTGGGAAGACTTTAATCAAGAAAACGGCATTCCTTCTCGCAGTCAAGAAGCGTATGCTGCCGTACCTCAAGAGCTACGCGAGGCGTGTATTCCTTGCGGACATGCTCTATACTCTACCAACGCGCTCACATTGCAGCGTGCAAAACTTTGGTGTCAAGAACGTAAAAAAACTTTTACCTTGCATTTGGCAGAATTTCCCGAAGAAGAGCAAGCACTCACGCAAGGAACAGGAGCGCTTGTAGATTTATATGCGCCCCATGTTTATCCTCAAAATTGGCAAGCGCCGGGTAAAGCACCGGTGGATTATGCTGCCCATTTGGGTCTATTAGATACACAAACTTTAGCAATACATTGTGTTCATTGCTCCAAAAAGGATATACAAACCCTATTGCAAAAACAGGTTTCCATTTGCTTGTGCCCTCGTTCAAACGCCCATCTGGCGGTGGGAACAGCGCCTGTATGGGAACTTGCTCATGCTTCACTTTGCTTGTGTCTTGGTACCGATGGGCTTTCGTCCAATACCGATGTGGATGTGTGGCAAGAAGCTCTTTTTTTACATGAGAAGCATGATTTCCCGTGGGAGGCGTTATTACGCATGCTTACAGTTAATGGTGTTTTTGCTTTGGGCTATAGCGAGAATAACAAAAAAATAGGGAAAATTGAGAAAGGTGCATGCGCGTGTTGGACTTTTTTGCCCAGCTAATGGTGTGATTATTTTTTAATATATAACAAAAAAACAATTTGTGATTATGACATTGAAATAGAAAAAATTGTATTTCTAGATTATTTACCCTTGCTTATCTTTGGTTTAATGTATACTATATTCCGATGCGAATGATGTTTGTGAGTTATGTCGCATTAAAAATATATTGAAAATAGCTGATTTGGTATACATAAAAATAAAGCTATGCACTTGGAGGAAACAAATGGCACCAGAGATTTTGAATTGGGAAGACGGTGTATCTCGTGTTGTTAACAATCGTGGTTTATATGCAAAACTTTTGATTCGTTTTGCGGATAGTCTTGGCGATGCTCCTGATAAAATTGCTGAAGCAGTGGCTGCAGGAAACATGGAAGATGCGCAAATGCAAGCACATACTGTGAAGGGTACTGCCGCTAATCTTGGAGCAGAACTTTTGGCTGAAGCTGGAAAAGTGCTTGAAGCTGCTATCAAAGATGGCAGTGGTGTTGAACCGGCCATTGAAGAACTGCGCAAAGTTCTTGTGGAAACTGTTGCTGTCATGCGTGCCTTTGAAGCATAAAATTGCATAGATATTTGCGAATGCTACCAGTAATATAATTGGGCATTCATTATAGTTTTTTTGTGTTGCTATATGTCTTTTTCCTCATAAGGACATAGGGAGCATTTTTTTATTTACCCTTTTCTTCTTTGTATTATGAGGCAAGGAAGAAAAGGGGTTTTTAATGCATAAAAAAATAAATTTTTTAGTTTTACCTTGTGATTTTAGACTCCTACATAATTCATTGTGCGTAGGTTTCGTCTTTATAAGACAGGCGCTTTCACAACGAATTATGTTCTTGTGTCAGTGTATTGACATATGCTCACTTAGCTGTATAATTTAAAGAAAAGCAATGTGGTAAAGACAATGTGTGCTTAGCAAGCTGTTGAAAGATGCACAATGTTGCGTCAACGGTAAAAATAAAGTGGTAATATTGTTACATGCATTGCGTGTCAAAAATTTTTTCGTTTTCTTACAGATATATTATTTGAAAAGACTGCCCCAAAATTGATTGTTTTCAACAGGCTGGTAGGAGAATATATGGATTGGCAAAAAAGCGGAATTATAGGGCAAAGTGACTGTCTTGCTGAAGTATTTCGCATGCTAAAAAAAGTTGCTCCTTCTGATAGCACTGTTTTAGTAACGGGAGAGTCGGGCACAGGTAAAGAGCTTTTGGTGCGCGCTTTACACAGCTATAGCGAACGTGCCGAGAAGCCTTTTATTCCTATAAATTGCGGAGCTATCCCCAAAGAACTTCTAGAATCTGAACTTTTTGGTCATGAAAAGGGTGCCTTTACTCATGCCATTCGTACGCGCCCAGGCCGATTTGAAATGGCCGATGGTGGCACAGTATTCTTAGATGAAATTGGCGAAATGGATTTGAGCTTGCAAGTAAAAATTTTACGCGTGTTGCAAGAAAAAGAAATTGAAAGGGTAGGGGGAACCGGCGTCAAAAAAGTAGATGTGCGCATTGTTGCAGCTACCAATAGAGATCTAGAAGGGGAGGTTGCTGCTGGGCGTTTTCGCGAAGATTTGTATTACAGGCTCAATGTTATTCCCTTACACCTTCCTCCATTACGCGAAAGATCTGGCGATGTTTTGCTGTTAGTGCACCATTTCTTGGAACGCTTTTGCCAAAAGAAAAAAAGACCTGTATTGCAGCTTCCGCGTTTAACAGCACGTATTCTTATGGCCTATGCATGGCCAGGGAATGTGCGCGAATTAGAAAATTTTATGGAAAGGCTCAGTATTTTAGCCGATGGGCCTGCAGTAGAAGTGGAAGATTTGCCGCAAAAAATTATGGATGCTGTGGGAGCATTTGACGAGCTTCCAGAACTTTCTGAGGAAATGTTGCAGTCCCCCACAACTGCCTCTGCGCAAGGTGTCTTGCAGATAGACGCGGCTAAAGAATCTGTTGCGAGTAATATTGTGTCCTCTGTCAGTAATATGACATCCTCTCCCACATCTCCTGTTGCTGCACCCGTAGGGCAACAATCTTGCCATACAGCTGGCTTTAGATGGCCCACTCTTGAAGAATTAAGCCATTATAATATGGGGCTTAAAGAATTTTTAGATGCCATTGAAGATCGCTTGCTAGAGGAAGCCATGCAAAAATCTGACGGTGTGAAAAATCAAGCAGCGGAGCTTTTAGGTGTTAAGCGTACGACACTTATAGAGAAATTGAAAAAGAAAGGGCAATAAAACATGTGTTTTTGTTTGGAACTAAAATTGCATATTTAATCTCGATGCTGAAAATACTATTTGCCGAAATTCGGTCTCTTCTTGTGGCGTCTTTGCCCCTAGTGTTTGCCTTTGCAGTGTGGGCAATGTCTTGTCCTGTTTTAGTTCAGGCCGCCGAGTCTGATCTTGAAAATCCAGCCGCAGAGACAGCAACAAAAACATCGGATGCAGCTTTACCCAAGCCGCTAGATGCGACAATAAAAGAACAAGATGAAGGGCAGGCAAAAGAGATTCCAGCTCCTGAAAATATAACTCGCCGTGCTACGAGCATAACGCCACAAGCAATAACAGCCCCTGTGAATAAAGCTGGCCCTGAATTTTGGCCTGAAGATGCTGGTTTAAGCTCAAAGGTTACAGACCCCGTTATTAAGCCTGGTGAAGATAAGCAAAGTCCACAAGAACCGTCTGTATCTTCTGCATCTAAAGCTGCACCTGCGGGTGATGCTTCTACGCAAAAAAATATGGCTGTGGTGCAAAGTGTAGATCCGGCTAATAAACCTGAGCAGCCCAAAAAAGAGGGTGTAGAAGAAAAGCCTCAGGAACGTCCTATCGTTTATATGGACGAAGAGGGTAATGTCGTTCCTAAGCCTCCTGTACCCGAAGAACTGTTTGCGCAGGCCATGAAGCTTCTTGAAGATGCAAAATACAAGGATGCTTTGCCCATATTGGATCAGTTGCGGGCTATGTTTACTATTCCTAAAGATATGCGCGAACGTGTACTTTATGGAAGAAGTGATGCTCTTTCCGCCATTCATGAGGGAAAACCCCTAGAAGGCTTTGAAGTCATTGTAAGTAGTACTGAAGAAGCTATGAATGCGAATTTGCGTTCAACTCGTGTTCCTGACGCCTTGTATCGATTGGGTTTGGCACATTTAAATGTGGGCAATTTGGCTGAGGCTGAAGGCTATTTTGGTGCTTTGAAGCGACGTTATCCTTATGATTTAAATGTACCGACGGCATTTTTCCTTTTAGGAAAAGCTCAGCTTGCTAAAGAAATGTATACGGAAGCTGAAGATAATTTCCGTTCTGTTTTACAAGAATATCCTGACTCTTCTGCAGTTAAACAAACTACCATGGCTTTAGTACAAGCCCTTGTAGGTATGAAAAATTTTGAAGAGGCTACATTATATGCTGACTTTGCGGAAAAACGCTGGGCTCGTCATTATATTGACGAACCAGAGTATTTGTACGCTCTTGCAGATATCGATTATAATTTAGGTAAGAAGAATGATGCCTTGCTTAAATACTGGCTCTTGTACAACCTTACTCCTTCTGCCAAAAAAAGTCCCGATGTGTTAGCTCGTATTGGTGATTTATATCTAGAATTAGAGCAACCATTGCCGGCAAAAGAAGTTTTTGATGAAATTTTAGAGAATCATCCGGATACAGATGCAGCAGCGCTAGCCATGTTGCGTAATGCAGAAAAAGGTTTGTTTGATAGTCCTATTGAAATATCTGAAATGTATGCTGTTTTTGAAGATCCTGGCAAGCCTTTGCCGCAGGTTGCGTATCAAGAGTTATTTAAAAAGCGTCCTCAAGATGCTCGCTCAATCACAGCTTTATTAAAGTACGCCTTATGGCAGCTATGGGACAAGCAATATGCTGATGCCATGGGCACTGCAGGGGACTTTATAGATTTACACCCTGAAAATACAGACGTAGAGCTGGCACGTGATGTTATTATGCGCGGTTTTATGGCTGATTTAAAAAATTCATTACTTGAAGAAAACTATGGCCGCATTCTGACTTTATGGAATGGTTTTCCCTTGGTGCGTGAACGCTATGGCCCCATAGATGCAAATTTGCGTAATGCTATTGCACGTGGTTACTTAGAGCGCGGCGAAGATGAAAAGGCTATGGAGTATTTTAAAGAGTTCTTAAAAACTCCCATGCATCCTAAATACAGCGAACCTACATTTGCTTTGTATTTTAATAAATATCTGGAAAAAAGCAATTGGAATGCTATGCTCGACTTGGGTGAATTGGTTAAAGATTGGGATATGCCCAAGGCCATGCGCTTGCAGTTGGACTATGCCATGGCGCTTTCGTGGGAAAATTTGGGTTTACGCGACAAAGCTTTGGTTATGTGGATAGAGTTGGCAAATAATACAGAAATTCCAAAATATCAGCGGGCTTATGCCACGTATTTCTTAGCGAAAGATGCCGAAAACCGCAAAGATATTAAAGATGCCTACAGTTATAATTTACAAACGTTAAAGCTTTTTGATGAATTGAAAGAAGAGCGTTCTGATAGGGCCGATGATGCGCGTCGTAAAGAAACCATGGGCACACTTATGGATATTACAGAAGTAGCCAATCGCATACCTGAATCATTAGAATGGTTAGAGCGTTATAATCAATTTGTTGCTAAAGATTCTCCAGAATATCCTGGTTTACGCTTTCGTGAGGCTCGCTTGTATCGTAAGCTAGGGAATAATGAAAAGGCGCGGAACTTGCTTGAAGTTGTTGCCCAAAATTATCCTAACTCACCTTTTGCTGCTGCGGCAAACACAGAGCTGGCTACTTTTAATGTTTCCAGAGATTTGCAAAACTTTTTGCCACAAACAGCAGCACAATAGCTTTCCCTTTTTGAACAGCCTGTTTAAAACAGTTGTTTGGAAAAATGAAATCCCTTTAAAAATTTTCTTGTATCTAGATTTTTATTATAAAAGACTCCTGCATAATTAAAAAATCATGGATCGCTTCATCGCTATGCTCCTTGCAATGACTTGATATTACATCAAAAGTCATTGCGAGCGAAGCGAAGTAGCCACCCAACGGGCGCCGAAGGCGTATGCGTTTGCGAAGAATGAGCAATTACGCAGATGGACAGCAAAGCATTCATGTATTTCAACATTTTTTGGATTATGCAGAGGTCTTGCATTGAGAAGGGAGAAAATTTTAGAGCGTGCTCACAGAAAAACATTTTCTATAAGCACGCTCTAGTAAGTATTTGCATTGTTATTTTTTAATAGCCCGCTACACTCTTTTTCCATCATTAAAAGCTATTGCTCCTTTAATAAGGCGGTAGAGATACCAAATAAAAAAGATAAGCCAGAGAAGATAAGAAATAAAGGCCAAGATTATTGTAATATGCAGAAGGTATGTGATAATTACAAGGAGGATTACAGCAATTAAGGATTTCCAAAAAGTACCTATTTGCCACTTAATATGATCGTTTATAAGATCGGAGTTGCTTTTTCCTTTACTTGCGTAGTTAATGATAACGGCAACAAGCGAAGTTAATCCTCCAAAAAAAACAGACGCCATATACAGTCCATAACAAAGCCAAACAGTATTTTTATTAGGCATATTCTTTCCTCAATTTTCTATATTTACTTATATATGCTTTAATTCGACAGAAAGCTGCCCATTATTATATCGCAAAATCACATAGCCGCCAGCAGAAAAATTTCCGGGGTTAACTATAATGGTGCGTCCAATTCTGTCCATATTGCAAGCTTCGTGAATGTGGCCACAAATACAAATATCGGGTTGGTTTTCTTCTATAAACTCTCGTACAGCAGTGGAACCTACATGCATATTATCACCAATTACATCGCACAATGTGTCTTTAGGTGGATTATGTGAAATGAGCACATGCTTTTGCCATTTACGAGCTTTTAACCAGGCTTCTTCTAGCCACGTAGAAAAATTTGACTCAGGAAATTCGCTAGGTGTGCCAAAGGGGGTGAAGGTAGAACCTCCCACGCCAAAAACACAGACGCCGGGGGTAAGTTCGCGTACTTCTGTATGTAAGTTCCAATTTTTTTCTTTTAGCCATTCTGTTACTTCGGCTCTATCCATATTGCCGATTTGGGCCAAGATGTGTGGGTTTAACTGCTCAAGAGCTAAAAGTACGCGCTCGGCATGCTTGACGCTGCCACCAAGAGTTATGTCTCCGCTAACAATAATACCGTCGGCATCGGCAAGTTCTGCAATAGCGTCAATGGAGGAAATATCATCATGAATATCACCTATAACAATCCACATATAATCTTGCTTACCCTCGGTGGGGGAAAGCGCATTTTCAGGGCTTGGCATAACAGTGTTTCCTTGTTAGAGTTATTTATATGCAAAGGATAACATAGCTTGAAAAAGAGTAAAAGAGGTAAGTCTATGTTTGAAAAAATTTCCAAGGAAGCTGTGCGTAAGGATATGCTACGCCGCAGAAAAGAGCAATCTTTACATGATGTAGAGTTGTTGAGTGCAAAAGCACAAAATATCCTCTTGTCACAAAAAATTTGGCAAGAAGCACAGCGTGTGGCACTTTATATGCCCACTCAGGGAGAGATACAAACACAAGATTTATGCTCTCAAGCTTGGGGACAAGGTAAAAAAGTTTTTTTGCCACGTTGTCAACAAGACAAGCAAGGCCACATGGATTTTATAGCTTGCCAGAATATGCAAGATTTGGCAGTGGGCAAGTATGGCATTGTTGAACCCAAACACGACATGGTGGCACCAGATCAAACCACGCTTCAATTAGATATTTTACTCATTCCCGGTGTAGCTTTTACCCCCAAAGGACAACGTATAGGTTATGGCGGTGGCTACTATGATCGGTTTTTACACATTTTAAGTGAAGATAAAGTTTTGTGTGTGGGTTTTGCTTTTTCTTGGCAAATTGTGGACGTTTTGCCCACTCAAGAGTGGGATGTTCCTGTTCAAGCGCTTATTAGTGATGAAGGTATTTTATGGGTATAACAGCAATTCCTTTTTCTTTTCCTGATGTTGCCAAGGTTCGCTGTCTTTTTCAAACGAGAGAGGGCGGCGCTTCCACTGGTGCTTATGGAGGCGGTAACATTTCTTATGTGACCAAGGATGCTCAAAAAGCAGTACAGCATAATAGAACAGCGCTAAAAGAATATATTGGATACCCCTTTAGTGAACTTTCACAGGTGCATGGACAAGAGCTTATTTTTGAACCACAGGCTACTTTACTTGAAGCAGCACGCACCTATACGGGACACCCGTTGCCAGAAGCTGATGGGCAAGCGACTGATAAAAGAGGGCTAGCCTTGATGATTAAGACTGCAGATTGTCAACCTATACTTCTTACCCATAAAGAAGGTAAACATATTATGGCGCTGCATGTGGGTTGGCGTGCTAATAAGATAGAATTTATTGCATCTGCCATACAGCGTTTTTGCCAACACTATAATGTCTTAGCCAAAGATTTATTTGCTGTGCGCGGTCCAAGTTTAAGTCCACCTGTGGCGGAATTTATACATTTTGCCGATGAATGGGGGGAGGACTTTGCCCCTTGGTATGATACAGTAAGAAAAACTATGGATTTGTGGAGCCTGACGCGAGATCAGCTTTGTACAGCGGGAGTGCCACTGCAACATATTTTTGGACTTGACCTTTGTACCTATAGCATGAGAGAGCATTTCTTCTCTTATAGACAAAAAAAAGAATCTGGACGGCAAGCCAGTCTTATCTGGATTGAGCCTTAACAATTTTGAGAAATATTTTTGTTTATCAAAGATACAATATTTCTTTTTTTGTAAAAAATTGTAATATATACGTTTGTTTACCTTTTCTATAAAAACGGTTGCGGCATTGGCTGTGCTTTGCTAAACTATTTTTTAGGTAGTGCCTAAACCTATCTTTAACACATGATATCACTATGAAAGAAATTACATATATGCATACTCAAATCCTTGCAATTATCTGCAGCGTTTTTGACGCTTACTCTGCAAGCCTCTATCTTCCGCAAGAAGATGGTGAGCAGTATGCTTTGGCGGCCACCTTTTCCCTTGGTGACAGCAACGATTATTGTGAGGTTATTAACCCAGATACGAGCTTGTCTGGGGAAATTTTGCGTGACAATAAACCCATAGTTATGATGAATTATGACAAGAATCAGCATAAACTTGGGTATTATAAAGATGAAGAAGAAAATGGTGTAAAAGCCTTTATGGGGTGCTCTGTACCATCGGGGGGGGTGCTCTGTGTTGATAGCAAGAAACTGTATTCTTTTTCTGATAAAGATAGCAAAATTTTACAACTTTTTGCTGACCTTGTCAGTGAAAGAGATGCAAGTGAAGATGGCGAAATTCCTTTATCGCAAAATCCTGCTACCATAGCGGACTATTTTGCTTGCCTTGGCATTATACGCTCTTTACGCTTTCAATATAAAGCATGGTCAACTTTTTTGCAAAACTTCCTACGCACTGTGGCTCATGCGGTGCGTTTTGAATATTGTGCCTTCGCCTCTTTAGATCCTTCTGAAGAGTGCTACGTGCTTGAAGGAGAAAATAGGCAAGTGCTTTTGCAAGGGCGACAGCAATTGGTTTTTCCTATACAAAGTGGCATGGTAGGCTGGGTTTTTAGGGATGAGCACCAATCTCTTTTCTCTGAAGGATTAACCGGTAATACACATATTTCTCTCTTTGGAAAATTGCCCGATATGCCGGCTTATCGCGCTTTAATTTGTATTCCTGTGGTGGTAAATAAATCGGCGCGAGGGGTTTTATGTCTTGGACATAGCGAAGGCCGTGAAATGGATGAAGCCCTACGTTCTTTTTTAAACCAATGTGTGGATTATCTAAGTCTTTTTCTGGAAAATCTGTATTTACGAAGCCGTTTACATCAGCTTTTGCCACAAGCACAAGTGCATGATCGTGCGGCGCATCATGATACTGATCATCAACCATACAGTGAGGATGAATGATGTTTTCACAGTTCTTTGGGCGTTTAGGTAAAAAATTAGCTATGGATTTGGGCACTGCCAATACCTTGTTATATACTAGGGAGCATGGCATTGTGCTTAATGAGCCTTCGGTGGTAGCTGTAGACGCTACCACAGGAACTGTGCTTGCTGTGGGTAATGAGGCCAAGGGCTATATTGGTCGTACTCCAAAGAATATTCGCGCCATTCGCCCCATGAAAGATGGTGTTATTGCCGATTTTGATGTCACCAAGGAGATGATTTCCTACTTTATACGCAAGGTCGTGACGGGTATACGCTTTGTGAAGCCCAGCATGGTAATATGCGTACCTACGGGTATAACACAAGTGGAAAAAAAAGCCGTTATTGACGCTGCACTCATGGCTGGAGTGCGCGAGGTTTACCTGATTGAAGAACCCATGGGAGCAGCCATAGGGGCTAACCTGCCCATACATGAGCCCTTGGGGAATCTGGTTTTAGATATTGGCGGTGGCACTTCAGAGGTGGCAATTATTACCATGTCGTCTACGGCTTTTTCTGAATCGGTGCGCGTGGCAGGCGATGCTATGGATATGGCTGTTCTGCGCTATATTCACGATGTTTTTCAATTAGATGTAGGTGAAAATACCGCAGAAAATGTAAAGAAAATTCTTGGATGCGCCATACCTATGCCCAATATGCCCATGCTGGATGTTTCCGGTAAGGATTTGGTGCAAGGTGTGCCCAAGGTGGTACGCATTTCAGAAGGGCATGTGCGTGAGGCTTTGCGTGATTGCTTGCGCGTGATTGTAAAAGCTATTTTTAAGGCTTTAGAAAAAACACCGCCAGAATTGGCCGGAGACATTTATAGTAATGGTTTGCTGCTTGCTGGTGGTGGTGCTTTATTGAAAGGGCTTGACCAATACATTGCGCAAGAAACCCGCCTGAAAGTCGTTGTAGATAATGACCCCCTAACTACTGTGGTGCGTGGTACTGGCAAAACCCTTGATGATTTAAATATGTATTCACAGCTTTTTATTAACTGATTGTGCTGCGCTTTCATGCGCTTTAAGTATGTACTTTTTGCAGATAATCTAAAGTAAGAAGCTCTTGAGTTTTACTGCCAAGCATATCGGAAAAATGTTTGGCAAAGCCTTGCAATTCGTCGAAGTCCAGCCATAGCAAGTCCTTACCTAAAAGGGCTTTTTCTGTTTCTCGCAAGTCTAATAAAAAAAGAGCGGTATTTTCAAGCTTGGGTCTTGTAAGCGATGCATGATGCAAGGCATTTGCTATGTCTTTGGAATTTTTTTTGGAATTTTGCGCTCTTTCATCGCCATAAATGCATTGTGCATTTTCTAATATATGTGCGTAATCTTTATGATGCATAAGTTGAAAGAGGGGGGGGATGTGTCTTTCAATGAGTCGTAGCATGGTGTTCTCTCTAGCTTCGCCAGCGCGCACATAGCCGTAAAGAAAATCCCATTTCTTTGATTTTTCACGAAAATTACGCCACATGAGCATTTTACCCATGGTGTCTTGCGCTAAAAGAACAACAGTTCGATGAGGTAAAGTTCTGGCTTGTTTATGATTAAGCAAGAGAAAGGGCCTGTCGTGAGCATCAACAATTTCAAGTAAATCTTTACTTATTTTATGAGCATAAGGATAATAAAGCATGCAACACCTTGTAGCAGATAAAAATATGCTTCAAAACATTCAGCACCAACACGTAGCCGCATGGGCAGCATTGGAAAAACAATGTTTTTCTTTGCCTTGGTCAGAAGAACAATGCGCTGCTGTTTTACAGCAGAAACATTTCACAGCTCTGGGGCTCTGGGTTAATGAAGAAAATACTAGCTCAAATACATCAACAATTGCTAGTATAGCCAAAGAGCAAGTTTTTTGTGAGCCCTTTGTGAAAAGCATACACACTCTTACTGCGTATGTTTCCTTTTATCATATGTTTGATGAAATGGAAATATTGAATATTGCAGTGGCTCCTCAAGCACGTAGGCAAGGCTACGGAGCTTTTGTGCTTGCCGCAGCTCTTAACTTTGCTAAAGAAAACTCCATTGAAAAGGTTATTTTAGAAGTGCGTGAGGGAAATGTGGCCGCAAGATGTCTTTATGAAAAATTTTCTTTTCACTGTGTGGGCATACGAAGAAAATACTATACCGATACTGGTGAAGATGCCTGTATTTATGCGCTTGCATTGTGATGCTGGCTATGGTATTCTTTTGCGTTTAAAAATTATACACAGCGAGGAATTTTATGAACAAACTTATGGCCGCAAATTGGAAAATGTTCAAAACTCGGGCAGAAGCTGCAGATACTGTACAAGCATTGTGCGCTCTTTTAGAAAAAGAAAGTATGCAAGATAGAGAAGTTCTAATTTTTTCTCCCTTTACGTGCATTGAAGCCGCTTCAAAAGCTGTGAATTCTGGGCTTGCTGTGGGCATTGGTGCACAAAATTTTTATCCACAAGCAGATGGGGCATTTACAGGAGAAATTTCTTTAAGCATGCTGCAAGATGTGGGCGCCACTTGGGTTCTTGTGGGGCATTCTGAGCGTAGAAGCATTTTTGGAGAAACATTACAGCTTTTGCAAGATAAAGCTCTTTATGCTCTTGAAAAAGGCGTAAAAGTTGTCTTTTGTGTGGGTGAAAGCTTGGAAGAGCGCGAAGCTGGTGCCCTAGAAAAAGTCTTACAAGAACAATTGGCTTGCTTAAAAGGTTTAGCACCTCAAATTACCGAAGAAAATTTTGCTGTGGCTTATGAACCTGTGTGGGCCATTGGCACCGGTAAGGTAGCTGGGCCTGAGGAAATTGTGGAAGCTCATGCACTGACGCGTAAAATTTTAGAAAATAATTTAGGCGAAAAAGGCAGTAAAATTCGTATATTATACGGTGGAAGTGTAAAAGCTGACAATGCTTCTGCTATTCTTTTACTTGACAATGTAGAGGGAGTACTGG
>CAZBDD010000004.1:0-19407 GCA_964490475.1 uncultured Desulfovibrionaceae bacterium | reverse complement strand
TGGCTTGATTTCGCACCATGCTTTCTTTTTCTGGAGTATCGGCACAAGCCAAATGCGTGAGCATTAAAGTCACATCAATTTGCGGATGGTTACGCAAAAACTCTATCACTTGCCCCATATCTTCTGGGCAAAAACCTAAACGCGACATACCTGTTTCACACTTTAAGGCAATGCGTACTATGCCTGAGTCTGCAACATGGACTTCTGCTGCCCTACGCAAACCTTCCATGTTGTATACTAAGGGTAAAAGTTTTAGCGTAACACAAGCTTGCATTTCCTCACTTGTTAATGCCCCAAGCAGTATAAGAATATCTTGCTCTAAGCCTGCCTTACGTAATGCCACACCTTCTTGCACAGTGCCAACCCCATAAGATTTCGCCCCAGCTACATGAAGAGCCGTAGCCACAGGCACCAAGCCATGCCCATAGGCATCGCTTTTGATAATGCACATACCCTCTGCTTGAAGAGGTAAATGTGAACAAATATGAGCATAATTATGTGTTATGGCGTCTAGTTTAATATGTGCCACACATGGCGAAATAATCAAAGATGTATCCATTTTAATAAAACCTTATATTTATTATAGTAAAAAACAATAAAATCCAAGTAAGGCATCCTTCAAAGACGCCTTACTTGGATTTTCAAATATTAAACCAGTGTATTTACAAAAACTACCTTATTAAAGCCATTCAAACCATTCTTTCCAAGAGCCTTCACGTTTTTCACGTTTCTCTTGACCTTGTTCATTGGTATACTTGTGATAAGCAGCCAGTCCCTTCGTGTTAGCATGTGCAGCTACTTCAGGAACATCTTTAAAGTTATCTACAACATAGGTATAACGACGCCATGCAGGACCATATTTTTGCATATTAAAGAAAACATCTGCAATATACAATTCGTGCTCAGCCATGAGTTTGCGTAAAGCACGCATATGCTCAGGTGCTTTTTGAGCGTAGTCTGTACCAGGATAACTTTGTACTAGACGATCAAAATATTCATAACCTTCCACCAAGTTCGTAGTTGGTCTGTCAATGGATACAAAACCCTTAAGGCGCGCGGCACCAATTTGATAAAGAACATAAGGCATTTGCGCATGACGTGGATGCAAAGACTCAAAGTCTTTATACGCTTCCACCGCTTCATCGTATTCTTCATCAAGGAAATAGGCATCGGCTAAAGAAAGCTCTGCTTGCAGTGTATATGGGCTAAAGGGATAGGCATCGCGCAACTTATTATAGCGTTCTGCTGCAGCCACATAATCCTTTTCTGCCATAAAATCATTGGCTGTTTCAAAAAGTTCTTGGGCTGTATCTTCTGGCGGTGGTAAATAAAAATAGTCAATAACACCACAACCTGTAAGAGATACCATAGTCAAAAGCACACAAAGAACGTGCAAGATTTTTTTATGCATTGTTTTCTTCCAAATAGAGAAAAGCAGCCTGTGCGGCTGTGGCGCCATCGCCCACTGCCGTGCTCACTTGCCTGCAAAGTTTAGAACGAATATCCCCAGCTGCAAAAATTCCGGGTATATTGGTCCGCATTTCAGTGTCAGTATGTATAAAACCTTGTGCATCTTTTTGTACACTATCCGGCACAAAATCAACACTAGGCTTTATGCCCACAGAAACAAATAACCCTTCAAGTGAAAGGTTTTTTTCCATAGTATCTTGGACATTTTTTACAGTAATGCCAGTCAAATTATTGTCACCATGAAGGGCAGTAATGACGGTACTGCGCAAAATTTCCACATTTTCTAAAGCCAAAAGGCGATCTAAATATACCTTTGCACCACGAAAAGAATTTCTTCGGTGTATAAGATAAACCTTTTTAGCAATTTTGGCTAAATATAAGGCTTCTTCAAGAGCCGTATTACCACCACCTACCACTGCCACATCGATATTTCTAAAGAAATTTCCATCGCAAATGGCACAATAGGAAACTCCGTGCCCTGTCAGTCGCATTTCGTGCTCAACACCAAGGTGTTGATGCGAAGCTCCAGCGCATATAAGCACCGTTTTTGCTTCAAGCCATGTATTACCTATCAGCACTTTATGCAAGCCTTTGCCTTGTACATCTATTTGTTTTACCGTTTCAGTAAAACGATCTATGGGCAAATCATTTAAATGCGCTGCCATGGCGTCGACTAATTCATAGCCACGAATACCTTGTGGAAAACCAGGATAATTTTCTATGCTTTCCGTGAGAAGCACCTGCCCACCGGGGGTAAGTTTTTCCACCATAGCCACAGTACATCCTGAACGCACAAGATACAAAGCCGCTGTTATACCGGCAGGACCACTGCCAATGACAACGGCGTCATATAAACTCATACCAAAGCCTTTGTATCAATTTTTTCCTTTAACACATCTTTTGTTACAGCGCCGGTTACTTGCTCTACCACTTCACCGTTCTTAAAAAGAATAAGGGTAGGAATGGCGCGAATACCATATTTAGTGGGTGTTGCGGGGTTTTCATCTACATTCATCTTGGCCACAAGCACTTTACCGTCGTATTCTGTGGCAAGCTCATCTACAATGGGTCCCACAGCACGACATGGGCCACACCAAGGCGCCCAAAAGTCTACGAGAACAGGAATATTGGATTTCAAAATGCTTTCATTAAATGTCGCGTCGGTCACTTGCATAGCCATAAAAGGGCTCCTTTCACGATTTATAGTTGATAATTCCTATTATCTAGAAAATCCACACTGGTATAAATTATAATTTTCTCTATGCTTACTGTCAAGCTTCAATATCATAATTACACAATCTAAAACTCGTCTAAGTGGGCTTTACACAGCCTTGCCAATTTTCTGCCACTACCTGCCCCCGAGCAAAAGCTTCAAAATCGAGAGTATGAAACAGCCCTTTCTGTGCATACAACCATCCAGCATAAGCTACCATGGCGGCATTATCTGTACACAATTGAGGCGATGGCACCAAGAGTTCCAAGGAATGTTTTTGAGCAAGAGCTTGCATGCCCACACGCAAATGACTATTAGCCGCCACTCCTCCTGCCATAATAATACTTTGTATATCAGAATGACGATGCAAAGCCTTAGCACTTTTACTGCATAAAGTGTCTACCACAGCCTCGGTAAAAGCGGCGCACATGCGACACAGAGGTTCACTGGCTTCTTCTATGGAATCAAAAGGCTGTAACAGTTCAGGATTTTTTGCAATGTATTGACTGGCAGCTGTTTTTAAACCGCTAAAGCTAAAATCCAAGGTATCGTTATCTAAATAAGGACGAGGAAAGAGTTTTTTGTCTCCCTTGGTTAAGAAGTCACGTCCGCGCTGGCTCAAAAGGTCAAATTCACGACCAGCAGGATAGGCAAGCCCAAGTACCTTACCTACCTTATCAAAGGCTTCACCTGCGGCATCGTCCAAAGTGCGACCAAGCACTTCAAAATCATCAACACTATGAATTTTATACAAATGTGTATGCCCACCAGACACCAACACACCTAAAGCCGGAAAAACAAGCTGTTTTTCAAGCCCCACAGCCAACAGATGCGCATGAAGATGATTAATACCCAACACAGGTTTATCACTAGCAAAGGCTAAGCCCTTGGCAAAGCATACACCTACCAGCAAAGCTCCCAAAAGCCCTGGCCCGCGTGATACAGCATAAGCGTCAATATTTTGTACACTTATACCAGCTTTTTGTAACAAGCTATCAAACAAAGGTCCCATGAAACGATAGTGCTCTCGTGATGCCAACTCTGGCACTACGCCCCCAAACAAGGCGTGCAATTCCACTTGGGTAGCCAATACAGAGGCTAGCAATCGTCCATTTTGCACTAAGGCTAAAGCCGTTTCATCGCAAGAGCTTTCAATACCTAAACAAATCACCTATTACACCACAAAATTAGCGCATGACTCTTTATAAAAACGTGTCACATCATCCACTTCTGAAGCTGAGCCAATAAATAAAGGAGTGCGTTCATGCAAGGTACTGGGCACTATATCTAAAATACGTTTTTGCCCGTTGGTAGCTTTGCCCCCTGCTTGTTCCACCAAGAAAGCCAGTGGAGAAGCTTCGCACATTAGACGCAACTTGCCTTGTGGTTTTCTACTATCAGCAGGGTACATATAAATACCACCCTGTATTAAAGTTCTATGAAAATCAGCCACTAAAGAGCCTACATAACGCGCTGTGTAGTTAGTATGATGATCAGCCTCTGGGTCTTTAAACCAATCTACACATTTTTTTGCAGCATCATCCCAAAAAGACCAATAAGCTTCATTGACAGAATAAGTCTTACCTCTTTTGGGCATGGTGATATTAGGGTGTGAAAGCAAAAATTCTCCTACACCGGGATCCAATGTGAAGCCATGCACCCCTTGCCCTGTAGAAAATACCAACATGGTGGAAGGCCCATACAGCATATAGCCCGCGGCCACTTGCTGATGCCCTGCTTGTAAAACTTCTTCCATGGTTACCTCACCGGTATAGCCACGCGGTCTACGCAATATGGAAAAAATTGTACCCACGTTAATATTGACATCAATATTACTAGAGCCATCAAGAGGATCAAAAATAAGTATATATTCACCACGTGGAAAATCAGAAGAGATACGAATAAGCTCCGCTTCTTCCTCCGACCCCATGGCACATAAGGTGCCACAACGCTCCATGCGATAAATCATGACATTATTAGCTATTTCATCGAGCTTTTGAACCTGCTCGCCTTGCACGTTCACATCACCCGTGCCGCCTAAAATATCTAGTAAACCAGCCTTGGCTACACGCCGTGAAATAATTTTACCCGATAAAATAAGATCATATAATAAACCTGTAAATTGCCCTGTGGCATAAGGACTACGATGCTGGTGCAAAAGCACATGTTCTGTAACGGTAATTTCTGGCATATTTCCCTCTAAGCAAATATAAATGGCACGTTAAAAATACCTAATAAAATATCTGCACCGTAAAATTTACGGTGCAGATATAATGTTCTTTATTTAGGACCAATAGGACTAAAGTTTTGAGCCCCGCCATCGTCTGCCTTCACTGGCTCGGCCTCTTTTTTACTATCTGTGGCAGCAGCATCAGCCTCTGGTTTAGTCTCTGGCGCTATGGGACTAACCGCCGGAGCAATGGGGCTTGGCCTTTGTGTATCAGGAGCCACAGGTGTTACTGGTGTTGCTGGAGACTCTGGGCTTGTACCTTGAGCGTCACTAGCCTTGCCTTCTTCCACTTGTGGCTTTTCAGCAGGAGCCGGATGCAATGGCGATGGCATGCGTACAGGCTCAGGAGCAGGAATATTTGGCATAGGTGCCATAACAGGCATAGGTAAGGGCCTTACCACACGACGCACTACGCGCTTTGGCGGCGACGGTGGTGGCGGTACCTGTACCTGCGGTGGTGCAGGAGGCATTTTCAAAGGCTTCACTTCTGGATAAGGCCCTTCACTGGTGGGGCCAGTGCGTGACGCAGGAGTATCACCAAAAGAACCCTTCACAGGAACACCAAAAATCACTGGAATGTTAGCCAAGTAGCGCAAAGACCAATAGAATGTTCCCGAAGCGTTGGTAACAGTACCACTGTTGGCCTCTAAAGTAATTTTATCCCAAGCAATACCTGCCATAGGTGTGCTGGCAAAGTTGTACTTACCTGGCCATAAAATAGCATTGCTAGAAATAATGACCATCTCGTCGGGAGCCTCTGAATAGCGTAATAAAGCGCGCATATCAAAGTAAACGGATACAATACCAAAGAATTTTTCGCTATCATATATAGGCGTTGCTAAAAGCACTTCTGGTCCCATGGGGGTGTCTTGCACATAGCCACGTACAGCACGACGATGGTGCTTAGGATCTTCCGCAAGCAAAGGATGGAAATCTAAAGCTTTCACAGGCGGCCCCGGCACTTGTCCTAACATAACGCCGTCAGCCTTAACACCCGTAAAACCGCTCAACCATGGGAAACGACCAAAAAGACTACGAATCCATTGTTCCGTTGGGGGTTTATCAGCATTATTCATGGTTTTTTCCAAAGCAATAAGCTGGGTATCTACGCCAACCATACTTTTGGCCAATTGCATTTGATATTCTTCTAAAGAGCCGTCTTCATCGTAATCAATACTGGCAGGAATATTCACTGTACTGTACCATACAGATTTTGTCCCTTTCCATGCATTTTTAAGTGTTTGATTAGAACTACACCCTATCCCTGCCATTAAAAAACACAGGAGGAGCACCCCAACCAATTTTTGTTGTATAGACATGATTTTTCCTCTACACTCGCTAAAACATTCATTGCTTGAAAAAATATCAGCAATAATACATTACATTTTTACACGAATATCAAGCCTGCAAGGCTTTCTTATGTAGATATTCTGTATCTGTATTCCTTAAGAATGTACTCTACTCTCTAGGCGATCTGCTAAAGACTCAAGTACAGAAATAACTCTCTCTTTTCCAGGTGAACTTGCCTTGGATCCTTTATTTTCCGTCAAATCATTGGACGCAAGGGAAGCATCTTTTACAGGACCACCCGTTTCGCATAAATGATTTAAAGATGCAATTCTTGCCTGTAAATCATTTCTTTCACCTTCATTTTCAGCATGTTGCGCCAATTCATTATAAATCTCAATGGCAGACATATAGTCACCTTGCTCTGCAAGCACTTCAGCCATAGATCTCGTGCGCAATGAAAATTGCTCTTCATGCTCATCATGTTCAGCATCTGTAATATCAGCAGGGGCAGGCATGGTAGTAACAACAGGCGCTGCTACTGAAATAGCTTGTGCAGGTTGCTCAGCTTTCACAGTTTTAGCAGGCACACTTACCACTTTTAGAGATATTTTAGGTTTTTTAGTAACGCTTTTTACGGCCTGAGCGGCAGAAACACTCATAACTTCTGGAGCAGGTGGGACTTGTACGGGCTCTACTACAGAGGGTGAAGCTTGCACTGCAGATACATCTTGCGCAGGCGAAACATTTACCGTAGCAGCTTTTGACATAACAGCTTGTAAACCGGCAGAAAAAATTTCTGTCATGGAGAGAGCGCTATTTTCAAATAAGGCTCCCATAAAGGAAATTGCCAGTCCCTTATCGGTGCTTTTATCTTTTTCTGCAAGGGTAGAACCCCAAGCTTGCCAAAACCCAGCATAGCGCATAAGCATTGGAGATAAGATTGAAAGTTGTGTTTCTAAACGGGTTCTATAGTCTTCTGTATCTCTATATTTATGTAGCAGCTCCACAAAAAAAAGCCGCGCTTCTATAAATTCAGGGTGTCTATCAAGACCGCGTTGCAAAGTTTCTACTGCTCGCGACACATCTTGCTCTGCCACCATTTTTGCCAAGGGAAAGAATAATTTAGAACTAGGTTCCAAATCCACAACTTCTTGATACCAGTCTATTTTCTCCTGCATGCTCCCCTCCTTACTTAGATTCTACTTTTGCCAATGATTCTTCGGTGAACAAATAAAGAATTTCATTTTTACGAACATAATGTAATCGTTGACGAATCATTTTTTCTACATAGGCATCATCTGATTTTAAAAGACGAATTTCCTTACTTAACTGTAAATTCTGCGCATCAACTTGGGCAATATCAAATTCCAAAGCCCTAAATTCTTTTCGCAATTCATTAAAAGCCAAAACGCCGCTACCGCCCCAAATCATGCGGTAAAAAAGTACGACATTCACAATAATAAGAAAGACCAAAATACTTGTACGCCAAAAAGTTGTCATACCAAAACTGTCAATCCTTTATAAAGCTACAGCATCGCCTATTTGCTAAACAATGCTGTAAAATACTTTTAGAAGTACGTGCGTTGTATTTCAAGTCCCTGTACAAAACACAAATTTATTGAACTGTATCTTTTTTTTGCGCACTTTGTTTAAAAAAGCCGTACATATAATTGACACCAGAAAATACAGCCAGTACTAAAGCTGCATACAAAAGAATCATGCCAATGGGTTGTACGTTAAATCCAAAAAAAGGGTAATGCCAAAGCAGCGGTACAATGGCAAACCCTTGTAATATTGTCTTTAACTTTCCATATTTATCTGCCGCAAGCACAATACCTTCATCCATGGCAATGGCTCTCAAACCTGTTACTACCATTTCGCGACATACCATAAGTATGACTACCCACGTAGGCACCCAACCAAGACCCACAAGCATAATAAGCACTGAACAAATAAGAACTTTATCTGCTAAAGGGTCTAAAAATTTTCCTAGTGAAGTGACCATATTTTCGCGGCGTGCAATATAACCATCTATAAAATCTGTAAAACAAGCCAACATAAAAGCCAATGTCGCAAAAACACACAAAATTGGCCCTTCAAAATAGAGCAATATAACTATGACCGGAGTCATAAGTATTCGAAAAAAAGTTATTTTATTGGCTAAATTCCACATAAATTCTCCAGCACTCCAACCAAGACTAGGCCCGTATTATGCCCTTATCAGTACACAATGACACAGATAGTAAAAAAAATCTAGCCATGCCTCTGGCAAGATTTTACATTTTTTGAACAGCCTACAGGGAAACGATAAAATAACATTTTATCAGATTTTTTTGATACAGATTTTTTTTAGCAGAGGTCTTTAACAGGTTGATAGGCTAAAATTTATGTATACATACCTCATAAAAAGAGCATATTTTTTATTGTAAATATTTATATTTTTGACTATTTAACACCTATGAACATAATTAAGCAAATATTAGAGCGCTTTGTTTAAAGCTAAATCTTCAATGAATATAAGAAGCTTATGATTTTTTATGCTTGTAAAAACTCATGCAGACCCCTTCTAAAAGGACAATTATACCATTGATAGTAAAACGTGATATTTTGACACAAATGCGTGAAGATTTACATCGTGCCCTTAAGAAGCAAAAAGCGGTTCATTGGGGTATGGTCATTGATCAAGATCGATGTATTGGCTGTCATGCTTGCACAGTAGCATGTATAGCTGAGAACGCTCTTCCAGAAGATGTTGTTTATCGCCCTGTCATTGAAAAAGAAAATGGCATCTATCCACATCTATCACGCACCTATTTACCAAAGCCTTGTATGCAATGTCAAAATCCGCCTTGCACTCGTGTTTGTCCTGTTTCAGCCACATGGAAAGATGAAAACACAGGAATAACCGTTATTGAGTATTCTAAATGCATAGGATGTCGCTACTGTTTAAAAGCTTGCCCCTATGGCGCTAGAGTTTTTGATTCGAGAAAGTCGTATAATAAAAATCTTCCGTCATTACCAACAGTTCTCCTCAGTAAAGAAGGTATGGACAAAGGATATGCTCAAAGCAATATCCCTGAGAACAAACAATATTTGAGCAACAAAACTCCCAGAGGTATTGCTAGAAAATGCCATTTTTGTTTACACAGAATACAAGTGGGGATATTGCCAGCTTGTGTTACTTCTTGCATAGCAAAAGCTACTTTTTTTGGAAATTTAAATGACAAAAAATCCTTGGTTTATCAAATGAAAGCATCCTCCAAGGCATATGAGCGAGGCCTCAATACTCAACCAAGCGTCACGTATTTAAAACAGGAAGGGGAGTGTGACTAACAAATCACTTTTGCAAATAATACCTATGATGGGAATTTTAGGGTTAGTGTTATGACAAACGAATTTATATACCCCCAAAATATGGAAGCTCAAAACACACAAAAAACTTTTTCACGTGCTGAGCATTTAGCAGAAAATCAAATTTATTCTGTTTGTCAACAGTGCAATACAAATTGTGGTATTAAAGTCAAAATAGAACAAGGTAGAGTGCGTAAAATTGAAGGAAATCCTTACAGTCCTTGGAATATGACGCCGCAGATTCCTTTTACCACTCCCATACAAGAAGCTGCTACGCTAGAAGGCGCACTTTGCCCCAAAGGGTACGCTGGCATTCAAACGGTATATGACCCGTATCGCATTAAAAAAGTTTTAAAACGCGTAGGCAAGCGAGGAGAAAACCAATGGAAAAGCATAGATTTTCATCAAGCCATTAAAGAAATCGTTCAAGGTGGTAATCTCTTTAATGAAGGCGCAGTTGAAGGATTGAAAGACATTGCTACCCTTAAAGATCCTAAACTTTTTGCAAGCTTAGCCAAAGATGCCCAGAAGGTAGCTTCTAAAAACATGTCATTAGAAGCATTTAAAGCAAAACATGCTGACCACTTACACCACCTCATTGACCCCAACCATCCCGATCTTGGACCTAAAAATAATCAAATTTGTTACAATTGGGGCAGACAAAAAGGTGGTAGAAGCGAATTTATCAAGCGCTTTTTTAATGCTAACCTAGGTACAGTAAATACCCACGGACACACTACTGTTTGTCAAGGCTCTTTGTATTTTACCAGTAAGGCCATGAGTGAGCAATTTGTGGAAGGTACATTTAGCGGTGGTAAAAAGTTCTATTGGCAAGCAGATAGTAATAATGCGGAGTTTATTATTTTTGTGGGAGCTAATCCTTTTGGAGCCAATTATGGCCCCCCTTTACGCGCCAGTAAGGTAAGTCTGCAAATGTCCATGGGGAATCAAAAGATTGCCGTTGTTGACCCACGTTTCAGCAGCACGGCCGCGCGTGCTTGGAAGTGGGTACCCATTCAACCTCATGGGATAAGTGCCCTTGGCATGGGGATGCTTCACTATATTTTTGAAAATCATAAATATAATGCAGAGTATCTTCGCAACTGTACCATTGGCGCCGCACAAGCAGACAAAGAGCCCACATGGTCGCAAGGGGCATGGCTTGTCAAAATGCTCCCTGACGGTAGTCCAGGGCCTTTCTTGCGTGGGTCAGACTTGGGACACCCCACACAAACACGGCAAGGAAAAAAAGAGGCTTGGCAGTTTAACGCTTTTGTCACCATGAACAAAAATACTCTTGTACTTTTTGACCCCAACGATGAACAAAGTGACATACATGGTGAACTTTTTGTAGATACAGTAATACACGGTCATAAGGTAAAAAGTGTATTACAAATTTATAGAGAGGAAGCCGCCCGCAAAAGCCTTAAAGAATGGGCAGAAGAAGCTGGCTCCACCGAAAAAGAACTTGAAGAACTTGCGCGAGAATTTACCTCTCATGGAAGAAAGGCTGTGGCAGATCTACACCGTGGGGTATCTCAACATACCAATGGTTTTTACAATGTAGCCATTTGGATGTTGGTAAATACGCTTATAGGCAATCATGACTATAAAGGCGGTTTATCTAAAGCAAGTACCTTTGATATCAATGGAAAAGCAGGTTTACATGTAATTACTGAAGGGGAAAATCAGGTAAAACCTTGGGGTATTTCCATAATTCGACATGGTGTAGAATATGATAAAACAACACTTTTTAAAGGCTATCCTTCTAAGCGTACATGGTATCCTTTTGCCAGTGATATTTATCAAGAAATTATCCCCAGTGCCGGAGACATGTATCCATATCAAATAAAAGTTCTTTTCCTATATATGGCTGCCCCCACCTATTCTTTACCAGCAGGAAACGAACTTATTAAAATACTTGCTGACCCTAAAAAAATTCCTCTGATTATAGCCTCTGATATTATTGTAGGGGAAACAAGCATGTATGCTGATTATATTTTTCCTGATGTAACCTATCTAGAACGGTGGGAATTTTCTGGTTCACACCCGTCACAAACGTGCAAGGTGGCACCTTTTAGACAGCCTACCATAGAACCTTTAACCGACAAAGTGACTCTATTTGGTGAAGAGCATCATCTTACCTTAGAATCTCTTTTACTAGGTCTTGCAGAAGCTATGCAATTACCCGGTTTTGGAAAAAATGGTTTTGGGCAAGGCAAAGCTTTTACCCACCAAGACCATTTATACTTGCGCCAAGTGGCTAATATAGCTTTTGGTGAAAAAAAAGATGGGTCTGACAAAGTTCCTGCCGCTACGCAAGATGAAATAGATATTTTCCTCAAATCTCGCAGGCATTTACCAAAAACAGTTTTTGATGTACAGCGATGGAAAAGCATTATAGGCGAAGAACTTTGGCCTCATGCCATTACCGTGCTCAACCGTGCTGGACGTTTTCAAGAATATGCCGCGGCCTATGATGGTGAACAACTCAGTAATAAATACGGTAAAATGGTGGGCATATATTTTGAGCATATAGGTCAAGTGCGCTCTTCCATGACAGGAAAGCACTATATCCCCTTTGCAAAAGTCATTGATACACCGCTTGATTGTCTAGAAAAGCCCCTTGAAGACCGTGAACAAGGGTATGATTTACACCTCATCACATATAAAGCTATAACCCAATGCAAAACAAGAACATCGGGAAATTACTGGCTTAAAGCTATTCATCCGGAAAACTTCATTGAAGTGCCTTCAATAGATGCGGCACGTTTAAATTTGAAGAATGGTGACCTTGCAAAAATAAGCTCGAGAAGTAATCCTGATGGCGTTTGGAACATTAACGCAAACACACAAAAATATATGATAGGTAAGGTAAAAGTCACCGAAGCTCTCCGCCCCGGTGTCATTGCTTTTAGCCTTGGCTACGGACATTGGGCCAATGGTGCTGCCGATATGATTATAGATGAAACGCTCATCCCCGGCGATAAAATACGCGCCACAGGCATTCATGCCAATGCCGCCATGCGCGTGGATCCTGTGTTACAAAACACGTGCCTTTCAGACCCTGTTGGTGGCTCAGCTGTATTTTATCAATCTCTGGTAAGGCTTGAAAAAGTGTAATATCGTTTCACGACAATACACTCACTATATCTATAGCCCCCTAACTCAATTTAGCATTATTTTAAGATGCTTTTTTAAGAATAACGTTTACAGCGAACTGTTAAGCCATATTTTTATTTATGCTTAAAATTTAAGACCTCTGCATAATTCAAAAAAATGTTGAAATATAGGGATTGCTTCGCTTCGCAATAGCTTTTGTTGTAATACCAAGCCATTGCAAGGAGCAAAGCGACGAAGCAATCCACGTATTTATAATTATGCTGAGAACTTGATTTTATAAAAAAATCCCCCACAAGCAATGCTCATGGGGGTATCTTTAGAAAGCGCACATTAAATCTGCGCTTCCTTTTTTAGTGACCTGCGCTTTGTTCGCTTTCATCGGCTCTGTACTGTTCTTGAGCATTTCGCACAAGAGCAAAATAACGATAAAGCATATGCAACATTTTTCCATAAGGTGCGAGCACAAAGAAAGCCAATACGAAACCAAGGTGTACGGTGAGCATGAAGCCCATAACGCCAGTGCTTCTGAAGAAAAGAAGCAATAAGCCGGAGAAAGACACCCAGAACACAAGGCTTATAAAGGAGCGATCCATACCCGTGGTGAAAGGAGACGTGGGCGCGGAGTCCATCTTACCTTTAAGCCACCAAAGGCCTATGGCGCCTACGCAAATGGCAATACCACCCAGCGTACCAAAGATAACAGGCAAACTGAAAGCGCTGAAGGGGTGAGGCCAGTTAAAGGCATGCTCAAAAGCAAAGGCAAAAATGGTGGCTGCAAAGCAAGACAAGAAGCCATAAAATACAGCATGGTGGAAATAACGACGACCATTACTGAAAGCTTCGTCAGGGTAGTTACAACCGTGACCACCGCCGCCAAGATAACGCAAGGTAAAGGCGTCTTTCATGGCTTGCACGTGGGCGCGTTTATCCCATAAATCTTTGAAAGGAGCGCCTATGGACTTCCAGAAAGAGTATACGCCTTTAATCCACAAAGCTACAATAAGCGCAGCAATGCCGGAGAAGGAAATCATAAGCCACTTATAAGGGGTAACATTGTAGAAGATTTGCTCGCCGGTATGGGTGGCAAACATGGCTTCAGTGCCAGAACCAAATAAGGTCATGAAGAACACTAACAAGAGACAAAAAGCGGTCACAATGGGCGCTTTGGTTTCTTGTGCGTCTAAGAATTTGCCCATGAAGCTAGGCCAAGTGTATTCTTTGTAAGTTTGAACACGCAACTCGGCAAAGGTTTTTGGGATATTTAAATCAAACTCGTGCGGAGGTGCGTATTGACAAGCATAATAACAACCACGACAGTTGTGACAAAGGTTAGCAAAATAGCGCATATCGCCTTCGGTAAAGGTACGGCGTAGTTCCATAGCTGGGAATACAGCACAAAAACCTTCACAATAGCGGCATGCATTACACACCGTCATAACGTGGTTTGCTTCTTTAAGCAAAACTTCTTTATCTCTTGACATACTTACCTGCCTCTGTACCCGCAATGCGGCCAAAAACTGTTCCAATGGTCATACCAAAGCCTGCCATATACCCCTTGCCCAGGATATTACCGGACATAATTTCACCGCAAGCAAAGATATTGGGGGATTCATTACCATCTTGCATGATAACATGCGCTTGCTCATTTACCTTAGTACCTTGATAGGTAAAGGTAATGCCAGGAGCTAGCGCATAGCCATAGAAAGGAGCCTTTTCAATGGGGCGTGCCCAGTTGGTTTTGGCAATTTCCAGACCTTCGGTGGCGTTACCATCCAGTTCGTCTGGATTAAAAGGATTATCTTGCTTACACGAAGCGTTGAAGTCTTTCACCGTTTTCATGAAGGTATCCACATCAAGATTGAGCTTACGAGCCAATTCTTCCAAAGAGTTCGCTTCTACAGGAGGGAATACAGAGGGCATGAAAAGATCGATGGACTTGGAGTCGATGATGGAGTGAGCAATTTGGTCATCTTGACCAGCCACAAGGCGCCCCCAAATAGCATAGCGCTTAGGCCAGAATTCTTCACCTTCATCATAAAAGCGTTGTGCGTGTTTATTTACCACAATGGAGAAAGGCACACAGTCAAGACGTGTCACAATACCGCCATCCACCTTAGGTGCACGAGCATCCACAGCCACCATATGGCCTTGGGTGGGATCACCCACGGATTCTACGCCATTAGCAAGAAGCATTTCTAACACTTCGCCTGTGTCGTAAGGACAGCCACGAACGCGGAAGTTATAAGCTGCTTGACCCCAGTGCTTGGCAAGGAATTCAGGATTGGCCTGAGAACCACCGGCAGCTATAACCACTGCTCTGCCATAAATTTGTACATGCCCTTCAGCATTTTTCACGGTCACGCTTTTAAATATGGGGCCATCCATGGCAATTTCTACCACGGGGGATTCGTACATAACGTCTACGCCATGCTTTTCGGCATAGGCATAATACCCATTCATAAGGCCGCGACCACCGCCAAGGAAGAAACTGTTGGTACGTCCAAGATGTAAAGTTCCGCGCATGGAAGGTTGGAACATGGCGCCATGTTCAATCATCCAATTACCCACATTAAGAGAGTTACGAATGCAAAGACGTGCAAGGTTTTCAGTGGTATTCCCCCCTGTTACACGCATAAGATCATTGAAACATTCTTCTTCAAGGTAGGGCCCTGTGAGCCAATCATTGGCAGACTCATGAATATAGCGAATATTTCTGGTGTGGCGACTGTTACCACCACGGAACACTCGATTGGATTTTTCTAGTACCAAAACAGAAGCACCAAGCTCTCTGGCCGAAATTGCGGCACACAAAGCTGCGTTTCCGCCCCCTACAACGATAACGTCATAGTTTTTGGGATAGATGGAAACATTTTCAAGCATGTTTTACTCCTCCTTTTACGTTGCACAGTGCACGTTTTGGGATGCTACGCAAAACGCCAACAAGTAAAAATACTGCACAACTGACTGCCCTATAACAAATAGCGTGCCAACATATCTCTAGGAAAAAACATAAATTATAAAAGCATGTTAAAATTCTATCCACAGGAAACTATTTTGTGTTCGTGCTGCATTGTTTCATTGTAAGAGATAACGTTTCATCGTGAAACATTATGAAACGCAATAACGAAATAGGTACTATTCTAAATTATATTGTTTCAGCTTACGCCATAAGGTACTGCGGCTTATACCAAGAAGCTGCGCAGCATCTTTTTTAGAATATCGCGTTCTTTCAAGCGTTTCTTGGATAAGTTCTAGCTCGTCTTTGTGTAGGGGGCGCTCATAGGATACATCTGCCGCATGTGGCATAACTGAAGGAATGGTAGATATGGGATTAGCGGTAGATACAGTATGGTGCGGCAAGGAGGGAATATGATGTACACCCACCTGTGCTGATGTAGGAGAGACAGGCACACTTCCTAAGGGGTGAATGTCTTGTGCCATGGCTTCCATAGAGGCTATGCGCGACGTAGGGTGTAGAACAATTCGATGAAGTTCATTATAAAGATGTGAAAAAGGATCTTCCATGAAAGAAGCATAGAGTACAAAACGCTCTGCAAAGTGACGTAGTTGACGTACATTACCTGGCCAACTGTATTTTTTGAGTAATTGAATATGTTCGCGACGCATAACAGGTTTGGGCATATTCTCCCTTTGAGCAAAATACTGCAAAAAATGCGGTAAAAGGGTTTCAATATCGTCTAAACGATCACGTAAAGGAGGAATATACACAGACATAACATTCAGGCGGAAAAAAAGATCTCGTCTAAAGGTACCCTGACTTACAGCCTCCCAAAGATCTCTACCTGATGTGGCTATGACTCGCACATCAATGGGAATTTTTCTTTTTCCCCCAATGCGCATGATTTCTTTTTCTTGTAACACGCGTAACAATTTACTTTGCACCATGGTGGAAGCAGAATCTATTTCATCAAGTAGTAATGTTCCGCCGTGGGCCAGTTCAAAAAAACCTGCTTTACCACCTTTACGTGAGCCTGTAAAAGCGCCTTCGTCGTAACCAAAAAGCTCACTTTCAAGCAAATGCTCCGGAAGCTCTGCGCAGTTAATGGACACAAAGGGCTTTTTTTTGCGTTTACTACTATTATGTATACCCTGAGAAAGAATTTCTTTACCTGTACCTGTATCGCCGCCAATAAGCACCGAAGAATTAGTTTTGGCATAAATGCGGCATAAGTTAATGATATCTTGTATAACCGGACTTTTATGTATCATATCGCTAAGGCGGTAATGGGCTTCAAATCCGCCGGAAATAGCTGAGCGAATGGAACCACTTTGGCGGATTACGTCATGTACTTTCCGTAAAGACAATAGAATTTTTTCAATAATATTACGACTTTTTACCACGGTAGCATGTAAAACCAAGGGGGTACCGTGCACATTAACCACCTTTTCTTGACGGGCATGTTCTTCTTGAAGTATTTCGAGGAAGGTATTTTCTTGCATATGCTGCAATATGGACGTACCTATAAGATCTCCGCGCTTTTTGGCTTCTAGTAGATCAGCTCCAACCGTATTACAGGCTAAAATGGTGCCTTGAGCATCCACAGAAAAAAAACCGTCAACCATAGAGTCCATCATGCCTTGCATCTCATTAATCATTGATTCTTTTTCGCGGTGAAAGCTGGCCACGTTGGCGGCACTATCTAAAATACTTAAAAATTGCTCACGACCAGGGGCTAAGGATATGAAAGAAATACCGTATTTTTGTGCTAAACACTGCGTAGTTCCACCACCGGCTACAAAATCCACATTCCAATGAATACCGCGTTTAATAAGTGTCTCAAGCTCTTCAAAATTAGTGTACACATGCTGTAAAATGCGCACTCCAATAAGTTCTTCCATATGGCTAAGACTTGCATATTCCTGCCCAAAAATGGGAATAAGCACCACAGAACCTTTGGGGCAAGAAATACGTAGACAATGAATAATTTCCATTTCTGACATGGGTAGCGTAAGAACAGGAGTGGAGAATTTTTGACGTAACAAATCACCGGTTCCGCGACGACTCACAAACACATCTACACCCTGCTCTTCCCATAAAGCAGCCTGCTCTAAAGCCTGATCGAAATTAGCCGCAGAGGTGAGTATCTTATATCGCGGATTTTTTTGAAACTCTGCCACATATTGTTCCACAATGGGAATGGAGAGAAAAACACCTATGGTGTAAATGTCTTGGTAAAAGTCTTGATGTTGGCGGTGTGGCATATTTTCTCCTTTAAAGCAGATTATAAAGAGTACGCAAAACTTATTATAAATGCAACGTAATGTTTCTAAAAAATGGCATATGTTTCATTCAAGTGTTACATGTAAACAAAGAGTTGCATTTTTACACTGTATACAAGTTTAAGATATTGCGCTGACGTCTTGTTATAGGGCTGAAACATGAAAGTAAAAGGAAATTATTTTTATAATGTTGTAGCAAAAGCAGCTCTTTTTCAACCCACTGCAACAAAAAGAATTTTTCACATAAAAAAATATTCGTGAAAAAAAGGGTTTTTCATTTAGGTTAGAAAGAGTACAAAAGTATAGGGAAAAAAAATTCATGGCATGTTTTTTGTAGAATGTCAGCTTATGTGCGGAGTAATCCAAGCTTTATGCGAACTGAAAACCTTTGAGCTTGGTAACATATATGAACAAACATACGTTCGTATATTATGGATAATATAGGTTTAGGTTTTTAGGAGGAAAACCATCATTTTCTAACCCTCTATATTTTGCTGTCAGGAGATAGGAATGATTGAATCTGTTTTGGCTGGTTTTGATAACCTGATGACTTTTTACAATATAATCGCCATCATATTAGGATTGATATGTGGCGTTTTTATTGGCTGTCTTCCCGGTTTATCCCCTTCCATGGCCATTGCCCTTGCCACCCCCTTTACCATTGGTTTGCACCCCATCACGGGACTTTCCTTTCTTTTAGGTGTGTATAAGGGGGGAGTATATGGTGGGTCTATTAGTGCTATTCTCATTGCCACCCCAGGCACACCAGAGGCGGCGGCCACATTGCTGGACGGATATCCGCTGGCAAAAGAAGGTAAAGCACGTATAGCCTTGGATGCCGCTCTTATTGCTTCAGTATGCGGTGACCTTATTGGCACAGTGCTTTTGGTACTGTTCACCCCACTGGTGGCAAGCTTGGCTTTGAGGATTGGCCCCATCGAAATGGTGCCCTTAGTGGTATTAGCGCTTTCGGTAATCGTATTTTCCTTGGGAAAAAACAAAGTAAAAGGTTTTATTGCTGCCTGTATTGGCGCAGCTTTAACCTATGTAGGCCTAGACCCAGTGGAAGGCACCAATCGCCTTATCTTCAATGTGTATGAACTTAGCGATGGTTTATCCCTCATTCCTTTCTTGGTAGGTCTTTTTGCTTTACCTGAAATTGTATTTTCCATGATTCGTAGCCGCGCCGAATACATTAAAAAGCATTTGGTTGCAAAAAATAAAGCTTTAGAAGAAGAAAAAGAAGAATTTGCTTTAAATAACGAAAGTTTAAGCCTGGTAGAAGGACTAAAGCATTGGCGCGTTATTGTGCAATCAGCTGTTGTTGGTGGCCTTATTGGTGCTCTTCCCGGTCTTGGCTCTACAGCCGCCGCCTTTACCTGCTACGGCCTTGCCAAGCGTACTTCTAAAAATCCCGAACAATACGGCAAAGGCAGCATTGAAGGTATTATGGCTTGCGAAACCGGTAATAATGGCACTTGCGGCCCAG
>CAZBDD010000003.1:5903-22245 GCA_964490475.1 uncultured Desulfovibrionaceae bacterium | reverse complement strand
GAACTGTCTTACCTGAAAATATAGTCGAGGCTTCGCATAAAATTTATGATTTGCTCATGCAAAAACAACAGTAGCTGTTCACTAATAGGAACTGTATGTCTCAAAAATCTGTACTTATAACAACATACCACCAAGCTTTTTTACAAAAAGGCGGTGGCGAATACGAACTTCTAGAAGTAGCCTTTAATCTACGCAAACTAGGCCTTATTGCCGATATATATGGGCCTTTTTCGTGTGATTTAGATGTCTACGATACCATTATACATTTTTCTCTCAATGCGGATTCTTTACCCTTGCTAGAAAAACTACATGAAGCGGGAAAACGTATAATTCTATGGCCGAATTTTTGGCAAAGCACACCTTTTACTTCGGAGCAAGAAGTAATTTTTAAAAGCTTTTTCGCTCTTGCACATGCTGTTGTTTTTAAATCAGAAACAGAACAAAGCATTTTCACCTCTCTCCTCCCTAAAGAGTGCACTCTACTGCGTGTCCCGGCAGGAGTAGACCCCTGCTTTGCCAAACCAGCACCTACACGCCTTTTTAGAGCCAGTTACAACATAGAAAAATTTTTGTTGTGGGTAGGCATTTTTGAACCACAAAAAAATCAATTAGAAGTGATAAAAGCTCTGAAGGCATCTAAAGAGCCTATAGTCTTTGTGGGGAATTACAGAGATAAAAACTATTATAACGCATGTGTTCAAGCAGCTCCAGAGCATTTTGTTTTCCTCTCACCATTAAAACATAAGTCTGATATGCTTCGTGCAGCCTTACAAGAATGCCATGCCTATATAGAAATGAGCGCGGATCCTGGTGGAAAATCAGTTTTAGAAGCAGCCACAGCAGGGGCGCAATTGATTATCCCGCATTCAGCATGGGCAGAAGAACATTTTGGAAGCGCCCCTTTCTATGCGACCATTGGTGATGCAAACTCTCTTGTGCAAAGCGTCAACCAAGCGCTCAACACAGAAAAGAATAGCCCCTGTTTTAGCGAAGCCACGGTTAGACATCACCTACCCAATGCTTTGCTTCCTATGGTAAATTACATTAAGGAAGCATAGTCATGGAACTTTTTTTATTGCGCCATGGACATTCTAATTCCAACCAGCAAAAATTGGTTACAGGTACACCTGAAGACACATTAAGTGCGCATGGGATTATACAAGCAAAAAATGTTTCTCACCTTTTAACTCACTATAATCTTAATACTAAATATATTTCAACATATGTGAGTCAATGGAAAAGAGCACAGCAAACTCTAGAGCTGGCATATCCAGAATGTACCCCCATCATTGATACGCGCCTTGGTGAAACAAATGCTGGAAGCGTAGCAAACTTGCCCCTGACCGAATTTAATCAAATGCACCCTGAATTTTGGTCTGACTTTAAAAGCACTCGCCCTTACCCTGAAGGTGAATCACATCAAGATTTATTTGACAGAACGCTACACTGGTTTCATGAATACGAACAAAGCGCGAAACAAGGCAGTCGAACTCTTGCAATAACACATGGTGGCCCCATTTGCTGTATACTTCAAGCTATTTGCAAAGTGCCTATGCAAGACTTCCCCATGTTTTTAGCAGCCAACGCCTCTTTAACAAAATTAGAACGGCAAAACTGCGGAAAATGGCGATTGAGCTTTTTTTCTATGGAATATAAATAAAATTTATGAATGTTTTAGTAATTCAACGACAATCTCTTGTGGCGAAAATCGACTTTTCTCTTTCAGTATATGCTCGCATTGTAGAAGCTATGGACTGGTTATCTGATCACGGCCTTGTACAGTATGCGTCGTGCGGCGAATTTGAAGAATGTGTTTGGACTGCTATGCAATGGGCAGACATTGTGGTATTTAATAAACATTTTTCAGAAGGAGCCATAGGGCTTGCCACTAAAGCAAAGCAATTAGGAAAAAGAACTCTTTTAGATATAGATGATTTGGTCACAGCCTTTCCTTCCTATAGCGGAGGAAAACAAAGCAATAATGAAGAAAACTTTATTAAAATGCTAACGCTTATGGACACTGTCAGCGTAGCCAACACTACCTTGCTAGACGCCATGCAACCGTATCGCTCTGACTGTATTCTAATTCCTAATGGAATTTATGTAGAAAAGTATCCAACACCAATCATGGATGATGCTTACCCTCCGCGCTGTGTATTTACCAATGCTGATTATTTAAAAATACGGTCGTTTAAATCGGATTTTTTGCGCGTACTCCATGACTTTCACGACACCCACCCAGAAGTGAGCTTTGATTTCTTCGGAGACCCCTTCCCAGAGCTAGATTCTTTGCCTTTTATCCACTACATTTGTAGAACACCATACGATGAATATATAAATTGCCTTGCAAAAAACGGCTATATGTTTGCTATCACGCCACTGGGCGCAGATGAAGATAAGGAAAGCGCTTATTTTAATAGCTGTAAAAATCCTTTTAAATATCTTAACTACGGAGTTGCTGGCATTCCCGGCATTTACTCTGATGCAAAAATATATCGAGATTGCGTTACCCATGGCGAAACTGGGATTTTAGTAGAAAATACTTATGACAGCTGGATGGCGGCAATGGAAAAAATGATAACAGATAGCGAGTTGAGAGAGCATGTTGTCAACAATGCAATGCAAAATATAAAATTAAATTATAATATTAAAGATAGTGCTCAGCAGTATTATAAATTGATGGTAGAGATTTAGCTTGAAGGTCGAATTATGGATAACTTTAAATTATTAGCAGAAGAAATACATAAAACTTTAGTAACTTCTTACTATAAAGAAATATTAGACCCAGTCGCAATCCTATTTAAAAAAGCTGCTAGTGAAAGCGCTGATTTTATAGAAAGGCATTTACATACAGCATTAGTATTTCGTGACAAAGAGCCAAAAATTAAATTTCGTAATTTTGTGATAAACAAAGCAAATAACAATGGATATTTCATCGAACTTGGAGTTTCAAAAGGAGAGTCGCTTTTATATTTTGCTAAGGAAAAACCTGCATGTACCTTTTACGGTTTTGACTCTTTTGAGGGCTTACCAGAAGATTGGTACGGGGCCTGTGACCCTAAAGGTACATATGGAAACGATAGCTATGAAGTCTTGTGCGAACATTCTGAAAACATTAAAATTATTCAAGGATTATTTGAAGAAACTGTACCAAAATTTGTAGAGCAAATGAGAAATAAATCTTCCTTAAATGGAGAAAATTCAGAAAAAAAACAACCTTATATTTCTTTTATGCATTTAGATGCTAACATATACTCAGCTACAAAATTTGCTCTTGATAATTTTATGGATTTCTTCGACGAAGGAACGGTCTTAGTTTTCGATGATTTTTTAGCTTATCCAGGTTATAAAAATAATGAATTCAAAGCTTTTCATGAAACTATTGATGTAAGGTTCAATTATAAATTTATTGCGTTTCAGCATATGCGTGCTGCAATTATAATTTTAGGTAAAAAATAAGGTATGTTAATGAATAATAACCATAATTGCCAAGATATTATTGCTGAGCATTATATAAAAATTAAGCCTTACTATTCGATTGTTAGTAAAGACGAGCTTTATAATGCAGATGTTTTTATTTTTCATAAAGATTTAGATAGCGCAGTTAAAAACTATTTTTCTATTTTAGATGCTATCACTATTGTTATAGTTGATGGAGATAAGCAATGCATTCAACATACTAACTATGCAGGATTAAATATAATCCATATTTCAGAATATCTTCAACTTGATCAGCGTTTGGCGTGCATTTATACTAGGCATACTCATGCTCCCTGGGAATCGTATGGATTTATACCATTAGCTACTAAATGCAACTATTTAGGTATAAAAAACATTGCACTTGATAGTAGCATGTGCGATGGTGTTTTTGTAAGAGCACCATGCGACACTTTTTATGAAGAAAATTTTGAAAAAATTATTTTTATTTATAATTGCTTAAAAGATTTTGACAGTAAAGATATTTTTTTACGCACAATAAAAACTATTGCTACTAGGAATCCTACTTATCTTAAGGAATCTATATATCCGCAATACGCACATCCTAAGGTTAAAGCCATGTCAAATGATATTGTGCTTGAGGGCGGTCTTGATAGTGGGCTGACTACAAAAAAATTTGCTGAAGATATAGGAGCAAATGGTAAAATATTTGGATTCGAACCTGTTGAAAATGGCTATATAACAGCTTTGCAGACTACTAAGCACTTCTCAAACGTATATCTATAAAAATTGTGTCTCTGGTCTAGTTCAAAAAAATTTTACATTATTGATGAAGGATCTAGTTCAAGAATAACATGTGAATACTCAAAAAATGCAGAAGTTTGCTATTCAACAACAATTGATGACTACGTGAACAGTAAAAAAATTACGTGCGATTTGATTAAATTAGATTTTGAAGGAGCAGAGTTGGAAGTTTTAAAAGCTTCTCTTGCGACAATAAAAAAATATTCGCCAAAACTCCAAATTTCCTTATATCATGCAATGAATGATTATATTGAAATACCATTTTTTTTAATGGATAAATTTAAAGAGTATGACTACTATATTGGACATCATAGTTGTTGGATTTTTGAAACATGCTTGTATGCATGCAAACGCTAACTCGTAAAAATATCAATTAGTTATTCAATTTCATCTGAAATAGTTTTATGAATATGATTATTTTGAGCAGGCATAATGCAAGAAGTCTTAGGTTAACAATAGCTTAATATGCTGCATGAAAGATTTGTAAAATCTTAACTACTCATAAATAGAGCTTTTGAAAAACAGGCAAACAAATATATGTTTCTTAATATACAGTATTATTATAATATAATTTACTATGAAACAGTGTTGATTATTGAAAAAAGGAAAGAAATGTATAGACTGGTCAATTACTATAATGAACTAGTGCAGGGGGTAATGGAATGTAAAGAAGAAGCTAGGAAATTATTATTACCCTTTACTAGCTTCACGTCTTGCGTAGAAAATATTGCTCCAAATTTACTGGGAAGACATATAGATTTTAAAGATAAAAAAGCTTTTATTTTAGCACATGATGATATTGATAATGTGATTGACCCTTATATTATAGAAATTTGTAAGCATTTTAAAACTAATGGATATATAATTATAATTTCAACTTCTGGTGTTCCACAGAATATTGATTTAACACTTAAGTATGACTGGGTAGATACCTTTGTTCAGCATAATGGAAAAGGGGATAAATTTTCAGCGTGGAGGGCCGCTTTATATATTTTACCCTCAATTTATCAAAGTGCAGAACTTATATTAACTAACGACTCTCTTTTTGGCCCTATCGGAAAATTTTCTACAATTTCTGAAACAATGAATGATATTCCATGTGACTTCTGGGGACTAACTGAAAATCACAATATATTTCCACACTTAGAAACTGACTTCCTTGTTTTTAGGCCAGCCACTATTCAGCATGTAGCTTTTAAGAACTTTTTTTTACATATTTCAGAAGAAGAAGATAAAAATTTTACATTAAAATATGATACAATATTTACTATGTGGTTAGCATATCATGGATTGCAACCCGGAGTTTATTTTCCATATAATTTTGACATGGACTTTTTTAAAGATAGATGGGATGAAATCCTTCAAAACGATTTGATAGGTAACTCTAATTTTTCAAATAAATATTTTACACCTCGCTGTATTGCAAACAGTGCTATGATTGATCAATGGGAACTTTTGTTGGACAGCGGAGTTATATTTTTATCAAAAAAATTACTATTCAATAATATTTATGAAATTAATGTTTCAAAATGCTTATCAAAAATTAAATCTAAAGGATACAACACTAATTTAATATTTAATCATGCAGTTAGATTAGGATTAGATTTATCTCCATTACTTTGCTCAGAAAATAATGAAGTTAGATCATATAAATGGCCAAATGACGTGTTGACTCTTCAACAAAGCATTAATCTACCCGCAAAAGGGGATAATGAATGTACAAAAATTAATATCGCTGCCTTTATACACATTTATTATACAGAATTTATTTCAGAACTATTTGAATATATAAACAATTTACCATCTACTTGTTCTTTATATTTAACGACTGACACAGAACAAAAGAGAGAATTATTACAAGAATATTGTAATTTGCTAAAATTTAAACAGATAAAAATATATGTATTTCCTAATAGTGGATTTGACATTGCTCCATTTATTGTGGGGCTTTCCGATGAAATAAAAAAATATGATCTAATAGTCAAAGTTCACGCTAAACGTTCTCTACACATTACTGAATGGTCAGCGCGAGAGTGGTGCCTAAATTTGCTTCAAACTCTATTAGGCAGTCCTTCTCGAGTGCGAAATATCATAGCTCTTTTTCAAAATGAAGAAAAGTTAGGAATGTTGTCTGCAATGCCCTGCACAGATTACCTAGATTCAATAGGTAAATCTATTAATCTTGATAAAATGAATTTACTTCTTTCAAAATATGATATTGAGCTAAGAGAAGATACAGCCATAGACTTTCCGATGGGATCAATGTTTTGGTGTCGTCCAACTGTTCTATTACCTTGGTTAGACTTAAAATTAAGTTTTGATGATTTTGGCGAGAGTGAACTAGGACAAAATGATGGAACCTTAGCGCATGCCATAGAAAGAATTTTCTTTTTTGGTTGTGGTATCACCAACCACACTTGGGGTAGGATTAGTGCCAGCATTGATACTATGGCTCCTATTGATGTTAAGAAAATCGAACTTCCGTATTACGAGCCCAAAGCCTCTTTTAATTCTTTTCAAGTAGATGTAAAAGCAATTGCTTTTTATTTGCCGCAATTTCATACATTCCCAGAAAATGACACTTGGTGGGGTGAAGGCTTTACGGAGTGGGTCAATGTGCGTAGAGCGTATCCTCAATTTTTGGGGCACGTCCAACCACTGAGCCCACACCCAAGCATAGGCTACTATGACCTTTCTAATTCAGATGTTTTGAAGCAGCAAGCGCTTTTAGCAAAACAGTATGGAATTTATGGTTTTTGCTTTCATCATTATTGGTTCTGTGGAAAAAGACTTATGACAATGCCAATAAAGACCCTTTTAGAAGATTCTTCCATTGATATTCCATTTTGTTTAAACTGGGCTAATGAAAATTGGACGCGGCGTTGGGATGGTCTTGAATCAGAAATACTCATTAAACAAGAGTACTCAGCTGAAGACGACAATGCTTTTATGCAAGATGTTTTACAGTATTTTCGTGATCCGCGCTATATACGAGTGAATGGCCGACCTTTATTTTTAGTGTATCGTGTTGATATTATACCTAACATGGAGGAAACTCTGTGCCGTTGGAGAAAAATTTGCACCAAGAATGGTGAGGCTGAACCATATTTTGTAATGGTACAAAGCTTTACAAACATAGATCCAATCCAATATGGATTTGATGCTGCTGTACAATTTCCTCCGCACTCACCATACCCCTTTAGGCAATGTAGTGATCCGCATGTATTTGGGAAAAACTTGAACTTTGTAGGCAGTATTAAAAGTTACGAACAAGTAATGTTTGAAATGCAAAAGTTTCTACTATTTCCTAAGAATTACAAACTATTTCCATGCGTTATTCCAGCATGGGATAACACACCAAGAAAATTAAACCGATCTTTGATTTATGCAGGGTCAACACCAGAAAAATATGAATCTTGGCTAAAATTGGTTAGCAAATATGTAAAGCAAACCTATACCAATGATGAACAACTTTTATTTGTAAACGCATGGAATGAGTGGGCTGAGGGGGCTATACTTGAACCAAGTGAGTCTTATGGATTTGCATATCTTAATGCAACATTACGTGGCATAATGAATCAGTAGCTTATATAACTATAATACTTATGGGGAAATATTATTTAATGATAACACGCAATAAGTATGACAACGATTTTGCAGCAGTGTGGAAAACCATTGGCAATACACCAATTGCTATAACATATGGTATTAAATTAGTATGGGAACATATGCCTAGTTTGCATGAAAAATATAAATTGGAAAATGAAGAGCAAGCATTAGCATTTTGTGTTTTTTGCTCAGAAAATCTAACATTAGAGATGAAAAATTTTCCTGTCTTTTGCACAGACAACGAGTTAGAATATATACATTCATTTGAAAATGACGACGAATACCCCATCACTCATTACTTACGTAGTATGGCTACCGTTTATGGATGGGAACATTTAGACTTGAGTCAACAACAAGAAAGGTTGACTTTATGGGAATATGTCATCAGTCACACAACTGCTTTAGATAGGCATCCTTTATGCTTAAAAGCTGCCATGCATAAAGTACCTGTGAAAGGTAAGGACGATATAAAACTTCCATTACTTTTATATGTTTATGCCCAACAACATTTGCCAGTATATGATGGCTACGACTGTGAAGCAGATTTTATAACATGGTCAAAAAATAATGAAAAGAATATTCCTTATTTGGTTAAAGTAAATAAAATTTTAGACGAAATGGAGCAACAAAAAAGCGAAAATACTAGTTTGTCCATAGATTGCTCCAAAATGTTTAGTGCTTCTACATCACCTGGTATTAATGTTATGGGATATGGATTTGGGGAATTAGGCGTTGGTGAAGATGCGCGTTGCGCTGTATCCAGTTGCCTTGATGGACAAATTCCAGTATCGCTTTTTAATATACCTTTAACAATAGGCGCACGCTCACAGAATACTATTCATAAAAAATTATTAGATGATAGTTTACCTTATAAAATAAATTTTTTCTGCCTTCCTGTACCTGAAATTGTTCGTGCCTACTTAACTTTACCTAAGGCATTCCAAAAAGAAAGAATACATGTGTTTGCACCTCCTTGGGAACTACCACATATGCCAAAGATATGGCACAAAGCACTAAATAAAGCAGACGAACTTTGGGCTCCTAGTCGATTCATACAAAAAGCTTTACAGGGCTTTTCTTCCAAACCAGTATATCTTATGCCACTTAGCGTTGGACTGCCTGTGGCTGAAAAGAGCTACACGCGAGCTGACTTTGGCATTCCTGAAAATATGTTTCTTTTTTTATCAATTTTTGACTGGAATTCATGGTATATACGAAAAAACCCAGAAGCCGTGATAAAATCTTTTTTACAAGAATTTCCCAATGATCAAAACGTAGGCATTGTAATCAAAACAATTCATGCGGGAGAAAACATAAAAAAACTTCACGAGATGATGTCGCACACTGATAATAAACGTATTTTTATTTTGAGTGAAACTTTTAATGCTGAAAAAATGTCAGGTTTGTACCATTGCGTAAATGCCTATATTTCGTTACATCGTGCGGAAGGATTTGGGAGAACTTTGGCTGAAGCCATGCTTGCCAACCTGCCAGTAATAACAACAAACTTTTCTGGCAACACAGATTTTTGCACGGAAGATACTGCTTTTTTAGTTAACGGACCATTGGTGAATGTCAAGCAAGGTGAATATCTTTTTTATGAAGACCAATATTGGTGCGAGCCTAGTATAGAAGAAGCCATGTCGCAAATGAGATTATGCTATAATAACAAAGAGTTGGTTGATCAAAAAATAGCGGCTGCAAGAAAATTACTTAAAAAACAACATTCGTTTCAAGTAGCAGGAAAACGATATAGAGAACGTCTCAACTCTTTAGGATTACTTTAAGTTAGGAAGGAAATACCATGAAATGTATTAATACAGATAAGATTAATAATAAACCAATTAACAGTGATGTTGAAAACACTCAGTTGGAATTATTCCCATTGCAATATAACACATTTCAAGAACTTGTAGTGAGAAAAGTTAAAAAACCGTTGGTTTCTATTGTAATCCCTGTGCATAATGAATTTTGCTATACGTACAATTGTATTAAATCAATAATTAAACATGGAGCAGATATTGACTACGAAGTTATAGTTGCCGATGACTGCTCTACTGATGAAACTGTTAACATTTGCGAAATAATAAAAAATATCAAAGTAATACGAAATAATATTAACTTACGTTTCTTGAAAAATTGTAAGAATGCTGTGCAACACACTAATGGGAAATACGTTTTATGTTTAAATAATGACACGGTAGTGCAGAAAAATTGGCTTTCATCATTGGTAGAGCTCATTGAAAGTGATGATACAATAGGTATTGTCGGATCTAAACTTGTATATCCAGATGGTAGCTTGCAAGAAGCTGGCGGTATTTTATGGAAGGACGGAAGTGCATGGAACTTTGGTCATAAGCAAGACCCAAGCTTACCTCAGTTTAATTATGTAAAAGAAGCTGACTATATTTCTGGTGCTTCTATGATGTTTTCAAAAAAACTTTGGGATGAAATTGGTGGATTTGATGAACAGTTTTCTCCAGCTTACTGTGAAGATAGTGATTTTGCCTTTGAAGTAAGAAAAAGAGGCTATAAAGTTCTGTACCAACCACAATCTGTTGTGGTACATTTTGAAGGTATTTCTAATGGTAAAGACTTATCAAGTGGACAAAAAGCGTACCAGGTTATAAATAGTGAAAAATTTTTTAATAAGTGGAAAGATACTTTAGAGTCAGAGCATTTTGCTAATGGTGAAAATGTTTTTCTAGCAAAAGATAGAAGCCGCAACAAGAAAACAATTCTTGTTATTGACCACTATATCCCAGAATTTGATAAAGACGCTGGAAGTAAAACTACAGATCAATATTTAGATATTTTTGTTAATTTAGGATATAATGTAAAGTTTTTAGGAGATAATTTTTTTTACAACCCTAATTATGCACCACGCTTAGAGCAAAAGGGAATAGAATTATTATGTGGTACATACTATAGCGAAAACTTGGAACTTTGGTTGAAAGAAAATGTTAAATATATTGATGTAATATATTTAAATAGGCCACACATAAGCATAAAATATATTGGCATGCTTCGGAAATATTCTAACGCAAAAATTTTGTATTATGGTATGGATTTACACTACTTAAGAATGGAAAGAGAGTATGCAATAAATCCTAATGATGAACTTCTTGCTGATATTGCCACTACAAAGGAGCAAGAGTATAGCATTATGGAGCAAGTACATTGTTCTTATTTTCCTTCTATTATAGAAGTCGAAGAAGTAAAATCAAATAATACCAATATAAAAGTGCGAACCTTACCTGCCTATATTTTTAATAAAAAAAATTATGTTCCATATAGTTTAGAAAATAGAAAAGATATAATGTTTGTTGGTGGATTTTGTCATGCTCCAAATATAGATGGAATAAAATGGTTTATTGAGAATATTTTCCCCGATGTTTTAAAGTTTATACCAAGCATGAAAGTTTACATCCTTGGCTCTAACCCAACAGATGAAGTAAAAAACTTGGGCAGTGAAAATGTTATTATTGTAGGTTATGTTTCTGAAGATGAATTGCATGACTATTATAAAAAGTGCAGATTGTCTATTGCTCCTTTACGATATGGGGCAGGAATAAAAGGCAAAGTCATTGAGGCAATGGCAATAGGGATGCCCATCATTACAACTCCCATTGGTGCAGAAGGAATTAACAATGCAGAAAAGTTAATGGTCTGCTCTGACGAAAAACAATTTGCTGAAAGTATTATACAAATATATGATAATGAAAATGCTCTTTCAGAAATAGCTAAAAGTAATATCGAATATATAGCTAAAAACTATTCAGTAGCAAAAGCAAAACAAGTAGTTTTAGAAGATTTTTAATAAGAAAAAGAAGTTTAAAATGGATACATTAACAAATCTATATGAATATAAATTGAAAATTAGAAATGATATTTTAACTGTACATGCTAAACTAGAATCAGGTAAATTTGAAAAATTCTTTAAAAATGCTAAGTATGCTCTAGAATTTTTTTATACTGAAAGCTTATTTTTTTTAACATTAAAAACATTGCCTAAAAATTCTTATGTCCTAGATTTCGCAGCTGGGTCTGGTGCGACAGATAAATTTCCAGCTTGCAAAAGCCCGGCTTGCAAAGATTTAAAAATATATGGGGCTTTGGATGTTAATGGGATTTTGACATGCAATTTTAATTCAAAAAAAATAAAACCATACTACACTGGAATATAAATGATTATCCGAGCAAAAGCCCCTTTGCGCCTTGGTTTAGCTGGAGGTGGTACAGATATCGCTGCCTATTGCGAGCAGTTCGGCGGTGCAGTTTTAAATGTAACCATCAATATGTATGCATACTGCACTATTGAGCCTCTAAAGAATGATGAAATTATATTCTATGCCGCAGACTTGAAACAAGAGTACAAAACATCATCATCGAATCACGCTTTGGCGTATACTGAAGAATTAATTCTTCACAAAGGCGTGTACAACCGCATTAAGCGTGACTTTGCCGCAGATAAAAAATTATCCTTTAAGATGACTACGCATTGTGATGCGCCTGCCGGTAGTGGTCTTGGCTCTTCTTCCACACTAGTGGTTGCCATGATTAAAGCCTATATGGAATGGCTCAACTTACCACTAGGAGAATATGATATCGCGCAAATGGCTTATGAAATTGAGCGTGAAGAATTAGGCTTAGCAGGTGGTAAACAAGATCAATATGCTGCGACATTTGGCGGTTTTAATTTCATTGAATTTGCAGAAGGGGGACATGTCATAGTAAACCCTCTTCGCATTAAGAGTTGGATTTGCAACGAAGTAGAGAATTCTCTAGTGCTTTTTTACACCGGAGTCTCACGGGAAAGCGCTAAAATAATAGATGACCAAATTAACACCTCAGTAAAGGTAGAAAGCAAATCTATAGAGTACATGCACTCTTTAAAACAATCTGCTTATGAAATGAAAAGTTGTCTTTTGAAAGGGGAATTTGAAGACTTTGCTCGTTGCTTGCAGACTTCGTGGGAAGCAAAGAAGAAAACTTCAAAAGTTATTTCAAACTCTAGTATTGACGCCATATATGATTATATCATTGCTAATGGTGGAAAGGCTGCTAAAATTAGTGGTGCTGGAGGTGGGGGGTTTAGCATGATAATTTGCGATCCTGTGCGTAGATTTGAGCTTATAGAGGCTTTAAAAAAGCTTAAGTCTGGGCAAGTCTTTACTGCAAGCTTTACTGATAAAGGCATGCAAGCTTGGACATTATATTAGGTGGTGAGTAGTGCTATGAATCTAGCAGATTTAACAATTTTAAATGACACACTTACCCGTTTTCCAGCGCTTGAAGTATGTAAAACTGACATTCTACATGCCATTGATTGCTTAATTCATTGCTACAAGTCTAACAACAAAATCTTAGTTTGCGGAAATGGCGGCAGTGCAGCTGATGCAGAGCACATAGTAGGAGAACTTATGAAGGGCTTTCTCTTACCACGCAAGATGGACGAAACATTTTGTCATGAAATGACCACTATGTTTGGTGAGGATGGTCAGCTATTAGGCCAAGTTCTACAAAAAACTATTCCGGCTATTTCTTTAGTAAGTCAAACTGCCTTAATGACTGCTTTTGGAAACGATCAAAGCGCAGAAGCTGCTTTTGCACAACAAGTCTATGGGTATGGTTGTTCAGGTGATGTGTTAATTGCCTTAAGTACCTCAGGAAATTCTAAAAATGTAATATATGCTTGTAAGGTAGCAAAATATAACAATATGAAGACGATATTGCTTTCTGGACAATCAGGCGGATTGTTAAAAGGTATTTGTGATATTACTATTTGTGTCCCCTCAGAAGAAACATATAAAATTCAAGAATATCACCTGCCAATATATCATTGCCTTTGTGCTTGTGTAGAGTATGAACTTTTTGGGAGGTAAGCATGGAAGCTATTATTTTAGCAGGAGGCTTTGGAACTCGACTTGCCCATATTGTTTCTGATGTGCCAAAACCTATGGCTCCAGTTTGCAACAGACCATTTTTAAGATTTATTTTAGATGATATAATTGAGAAAGGTGTCACCCGCATCGTATTATCTATGGGATACAAGTGATACATTGAAGTAAATAAGAATTACGGCGTAATGGCTTTGATTTTGGTTAAATAAAAAATGAGAAGTACGATGTTAAAAAAAATGTTTTTTTATATTAAAAATTTTTTTCAGAACAAGAAAAAGTTAGCCACAACTACTTTTATATCTTATGAAGAATATTTAAATTACAGTAATGCTAATAAGGAAGCACATTATACTAAAATAGAATATGAGAAAAGTCTTTACACATCTAACAAAATTTTTTCCACTAAAGGTTTTTGTGCTGTTTGTAATAAAGAAGTTGAATTTTTAACAACTTTTGATTACGCACACAGAGATGAAAGTACAAACTCTTTAATTCCAAACTATAGAGAGCATTTAAGATGTCCTAAATGTAATTTAAACAATAGAATGCGTGCGTCACTACATTTCTTTTGTACGAATTTGGGAGCAAAGAAGTCATCTCGTATTTATATTACTGAGCAAACAACACCGACTTATAAGCAATTATCAAATATTTTTCCACATATAGTTGGGAGTGAATATTTAGGGAATAATGTAAATCGCAATGGTGCTAACTCTACATTAAGACATGAAGATCTTACGAATTTAACTTTTAGTGACAATTCGTTTAATTACGTTATTAGTTTTGACGTGTTGGAGCATATACCAAATTATAACAAGGCATTGACAGAAACTTATAGAGTGCTGGACAACGAAGGTATTTTTCTTTTTACTGTCCCCTTTGCGACAAATTCAAAAGAGCATATTACACGTGCAACCATAGATACTACCGGTAATATCACTCATCTACTACCTCCAGAATATCATGTTGACCTTATCTCTAACGATGGATGTTTATGTTTTTATCATTTTGGGTGGAAAATTTTAAATGATTTAAAAAGTGTTGGGTTTAAATCAGCCAAAATAGAAGAGTACTGGTCTAAAGAATTTGGATATTTAGGAAATGGATTATTCATTGTCGCTAAAAAATAAGTGACAATTTTGTTTCATAAGCTCTATATAATCAATATACATAAAGGGTAATTCTCCAAGATTGGAGAATTAAGGTATTTAAGGTAGTAAATAACGGTATTTTTATATATAAAAACATGTCTAACAAAATTTTTTATGAATTTATGAATAGAATACATGACATAATTTTAGCAAAGCAGTGGATACATTATACTGATATAGATAATGTTCGTTTGATATGTGAAAAAAATAATTTTGATTTGATTGCAACAACTCGGAAAGTAATGATTTGGTATGATTATGAACTGTTGGTTTTTAGGAAAAAATAAGAATTTTACTCTTAAAGATAACATAAGAACTCACTTACGCTCCATAGTTAGAAAAACGCTACAACAAACTATGAAGAAATCCGCTTCAAAAAAGGATTTTATAAAAAAATGCCCCCACTCACCATTCTCTTCAACACCTACCCCGTGGCCTTTGATTGCCCCGGTGGCGGCGAAGTACAGCTTCTAAAGTACATGGAAGCGCTTGAATCTCTTGGCGTGCGCACTTTGCGTTATGACCCGTGGAATCCTCAGCCTCAGTTTGATGCGGCTGATATTGTGCATTATTTTTCAGTGCAGGCCGGCTCTTGGCGGTTTAGCCACCATGTTAAGCATGTGCGTAAGCTTCCTCTTGTGGTGTCATCAATTATCTGGATAGACGACCCAGCTAAATACGGTATGGATGAAATTAAACATAATTTGCATTATGCTGACCATATTTTACCTAATTCTCAAGCTGAATGTGATCAATTAGCGCAAGTTTTCAGTATGGATTCAGCTCTATTCACACCCATTGTCAATGGCGTAGATGATATTTTCTTTAAACAATGCGCACCTAATATTTTTAGAGAGCATTATTTCATACAAAACCCATTTGTGCTTTGCATGGGGAATATTGAAGAGCGTAAAAATCAACTTCGCCTTATTCAAGCTCTTAAAGGCACAGGCATACATATTGTGCTTGCAGGGCAAGAGCGTGAAGCAGAATATACAGCGCAGTGCCGCCAAGAAGCCGATGAAACAGTGCATTTTATAGGCACCATTGCACACGGTAGCGAGCTGCAACGCTCTGCTTATGCGGCGTGTGACGCTTTTATTCTTCCCTCTACCCTTGAAACTCCGGGGCTTGCGGCCCTTGAAGCGGCAGCAGCGGGTTGTAAATTATCTGTGACGCAGGAAGGATGCACAAAAGAATACTTCAAGGAATTTGCGACATATTTAAATCCTTATGATATAAACTCCATAAAGAACTCTGTTGTAACTACTTTAAATAGCGACATTAACAAAAATATTTCAAAGTATATTCATGAAAATTTTACTTGGAATCACGCAGCGAAACAACTTATAGCTGTTTATGAGAAACTCCTTAGCAATAAAAAATAGTAGTGATATATATGAAAAAGAAAGTCCTCATCCTTGTAGGCACACGCCC
>CAZBDD010000003.1:0-5803 GCA_964490475.1 uncultured Desulfovibrionaceae bacterium | reverse complement strand
ACCACGGCTCTCATGGGTGCTATAAGCGGCTTTTATGCCCAAATTCCCGTGGGGCATGTGGAAGCAGGCTTGCGCTCAGGAGACATGTATGCCCCTTTTCCTGAAGAATTTAATCGCAAAGCCGCTGCATTGGCTACTACTTGGCATTTTGCCCCTACTCAGCGCTCAGCAGAAAATTTACTGCACGAAAACATCGACCAAGCCAACATTTATATCACAGGCAATACCGTAGTAGACGCCTTACATATCATGCAACAAAGTATTCGTAACACTCCCCCGCCTCTGCCTGAAGCCATAGAACGGATTCTCGCTGCGAAAACCCCATATGTGCTTATAACCGGTCATCGTCGCGAAAATTTCGGACAGGGTATGGAAAATATCTGCATAGCCATTAAAACTTTGGCGCTCGAATATCCCAATCACGCTTTCATCTATCCCGTGCACTTAAACCCGTGTGTGCGTGAAGTGGTTAATACTCGCATAGCTGACTTGTCCAATGTGCTATTGACAGAACCTTGTAACTATCGTACATTTTTAAGATTATTAGACAATTGTTCCTTTGCTCTAAGCGACTCTGGCGGTGTGCAAGAAGAAGCGCCTTCCTTTGGTAAACGTGTACTTGTCATGCGCACGGTCACAGAACGCCCCGAAGGAGTTGAAGCTGGATGTTGTACTCTTGTAGGTGCAGAAAGTTCTGTTATCATTGCCAAAGCTCGCAAACTTTTGCAAAAAAATCAAGAAAGTCTTTGCATGCAAAATCCGTATGGAGATGGGAAGGCTTGCGAAAGAATAGTGAATATTCTTGAAAGTTTTTATAGTTTATACAAATAAGCTTCATCTAAATAAATACCAGTAGGAAAAAAAATGAATGAATTACGAACAAAATTAAGCAACCACCTAAAGTTATTAATGAAAAAAAATTACATTTTATGGAAATTATTTGATTTGTACTATATAGCGCATAACAAACTTATTTTGTTTAAATTTAAAGGAAGAATCCCTGTTGCCGCCAAACATGAACCAAGCGTAAAAAACCCCATTTCTCAGCTAGCTACAGCTGCACAATGTTTTGAGCCAGATTATAAAAAATGGTGTGATATGATGCGATCTCCTGCACGAATGAATAGAAAACAATGGGAGTTTGTATATATTCTTCAAGTGCTATCTCAACAAGGCTGTTTAAATGAAGGCAAGAGAGGTTTAGGCTTTGGTTGTGGTCAAGAACCAATTCCTGCTATTTTGGCTAAACATGGATGCGATGTGTTAGCAAGTGATTTAGATTTTGAACAAGCAGAAAATCAAGGGTGGGTTCATACTCAGCAACATGCAGTGAACTTAGATTCATTAAACCCTTTTCATATTTGTGATCCAAAGTTATTTAAAGAAAGAATATCATTTAGGGTTGTTAATATGAATGACATACCCACAGATTTAAATGGCTTTGATTTTCTTTGGTCAAGCTGTGCTCTTGAGCATTTGGGATCCATAGAACACGGTCTTAATTTTATAAAAAATAGCATGCATTGCCTTAAACCAGGGGGAATTGCGGTACATACAACCGAATATAATCTCAGCTCGGACACAGATACAATAGATGAAAAGACTTTGTGTTTATTTAGAAAACAAGATATATTACGTCTTGAAAAAGAGCTCACTGAATTGGGCTATCAAGTTTTTGCATTCAATTTCAATTCAGGTGAAACGCCCATGGACAAACATATTGACCTGCCACCTTATAAACCATCACCACATATTAAATTACAGCTTTCAAAATACACAATAACATCTATAGGAATAATTGTTAAAAAAATGCTTTAACAGCTAACCTGTGTGTTAAATGCAATGAGTTTAAATTCTTTACCTAAAAAGCAACTAACCATGGAACAAATTTATTTAAAAAAAATTTTAAATACAGCTTTTATTCGTTCATTAAGCGTTGCATTGCCAATGCACCATGTTGGTAATGCAACAATCATAACTTGTGGCTCAAGTTCGTGGAATACTGCTTCTCACAATGCGCCCCCCAAAGGGAAAGTTCTTGTATTTGGTAAGCTCAGCTCGGCTATGCTTTCTGACCTAGGTTTACAACAAGATACAAATCTTGCTCCTATAGATGGTATGGATACTTGCCCCCCTGCCAATGGTAGCACTCCATTTACCCAAAGTCCTGCTTTTCTTCAATATGGCGAACATCCATTATTACAAAACGTAAGCCAAACAATACGCCGTCGGCCTTTTACACGTTTTGACTATACTGACGAATGGAACAATCTTGGTTTTGGGCGCATTCGCACAGACGATTCCCCTTGGGCTGCTTGTGGTGGTTTTGTGGCTAAAGAAGCAACGGAACTTTGTGGTATGTTCACTTCCAACGAAACAAGCCAACACTATGCCGGTTCTTATCTCACACTCTACGATACCCCTAGCGCCTCTATTTTGTGGTGTGCACGCCCTGTAGGCCCAGTTGACAGTACAGAATGGAGCATTATTGAAAATTTCATTAGTGATTGGCGTGCTGAGGATATGCCTTGCTTGCCTGTGCTGTGCCAAACCCCTAAAAATTGCCAATGCCTTGTAACCATGCGTCTTGACTGTGACGAAGCTGTAGCCTCAGCAAGGCCATTGTTTGAGCTATACCAGTCGGAGAATATTCCTTTTTCCTTAGCGGTAAAAACAAGTTTGGAACTGACAGAAAAAGATATAGCGCTACTTCAAGAAGTAAAAGCTTCTGGGGGCAGTATTCTGTCTCATACGCATACACACCAATATAATTGGGGCAATTCTTTTGAAGAAGCTCTGCAAGATGCGCAAAGCTCTCGAACTTGCTTACAAGCACTCTTTCCACAAACAAGCTCCACCAACTACGCCGTTTCTCCCTTTCATACCAATCCTCCTTATGCAATACACGCATTAGAAGAAGCAGGGTACGAAGGCTTTATATCAGGCATCATACATAATGACCCCGAATACTTACTTGGTAGAGCCGGCATCGCTCCCTTTGCACAAAAAGGCATAGTAAGCATAAGCCAGCAATCGATGTTACATGGGGATTGCTATAAATTTCAAGATGAAAGCATAAATACACATATAAAAGCCTTCGAAGCGCAGTACGCAGCTCGGGGTATTTTTGGCTACCTTGATCACCCTTTCTCAAGCCGCTATCAATATGATTGGGACAGCGAAGAACAGCGCATCGATGCCCATAAAAAGCTCATTACTGCTTTAAAAAAATATGACAATGTGCTCTTCTGGTCAGAAGAACAATGCTTTGATTTTGTTAAGGCACTAGCTCAAGTACGTTTACATGTACAAGAAGACGGTTCTGTTATAACAATAAATCCTTATAACACAGAAAATTTACAATATAGATATAAAAATCATATTTATAGCTTTGGCAATTGAAGTCATTACTGTTCGGCTAAATCGAGACCTCTGCACAATTCAAAAGGCATGGATTGCCACGTCGCTGCGCTCCTCGCAATAACCTGATATTACAACAAAAGTCATTGCGAGCAAAGCAAAGTAGCCACCCGACGGGCGCCGAAGGCGTTTGCGTTTGCGAAGAAGCACTTCCCCTAGCTTTTTGGCTCTCCCTCAAAAAAAGAAATGCAATAAGCCTAGCACTTACTGCATTTAAAGAAAATTCAATGACTTTAAGGGAATTGCTTGATTTACTTGGCGCGCCCGGCGTGAATCGAACACACGGCCTTCAGCTCCGGAGGCTGACGCTCTATCCAACTGAGCTACGAGCGCAAAGCAGGTTATACCTATACTGCAAGGCTCTTGCTGTCAAGTAAGAGAACGTGTATATATTTTGCAACAAATGCAAAAGGAGAATTTTATGGCACAAATTACTTGGCTTGGTCATTCAGCTTTTTTAATAGAAGACACAGAAATAAAAATTCTTATTGATCCTTTTTTAGATGGCTGCCCTACGGCAAGCCTAAGCTCTGCAGAATTACCCCCCATTGACGTGGTGCTGGTTACTCATGACCATGCTGACCATGTGGGACAAACGGTGGACATTTGCAAAAAACACAAAGCCATGTTGGGTGCCATGGTAGAAACAGCCTGTAATCTCATAGAAGAAGGTATACCACAAGAGCAAGTTCTCAATACTATAGGTTTTAACTTTGGGGGCACAGTGCAATTTAAAGGTGTGAGTATCACCATGGTACCTGCCTTGCATACATCAACCACGGGTTTACCTGTAGGTTATATTTTGCGTCTTCCCAATGGAACAACCGTCTATCACGCAGGAGATACTAGCATCTTCGGAGATATGGCTCTTTGGGGAAAACTCTACCCCATTGATATAGCATGTTTACCCATTGGCGGTGTTTTTACCATGGATGCATCACAAGCTGCTCACGCTTGCGCTTTACTCAATGCAAAACGTGTTATTCCTATGCATTGGGGCACATTTCCAGCTTTAGATGCTAACACGCAAGCCTTCGAAAAAGAGCTTATAAAGCACGCGCCGCAATGTCAGTGCCATGCTTTACAACCTGGACAAAGCTTAGAGATTTAAATTAATTTATAGTCATTCAAAAAAACGATATACCACAGGAGGTGGCAAAACGCGTAGCGGAGCAAGCCCCATAAAGAAGAGGCTAGGCGGAATTAACTTCCGCCACCGCTTACGCTTACCATAGATTGTATCGCATAGCAGGCTATTAAAAAACAGCAATCTGCGTCGTCAGCGTAAAAATGCCAGATGCAAATGGTGTTTTTTCCACAGACTGATACGCATTTTATCTTTAAGACTGGCTTTATTCACAATATTTTACAAATCTGTTTAAAAAGGATCTTTCATGGCGAAAGAAAGAAAAGAAATTATGCGGGAAGCGTCAAATGAAAGAAAGAAAGCTGTTATTGCCTACTGTGTTTTCGGCCTTGCTCTCCTAATATATATTTTTGTACAAAGTGATGTAAGTTTCTTTTCTCATTCTTCTGGCCAAGATTCTAGCATACACACTGCTGTAATAAATGGTGATATTGCTAAAGTACAAAAGCTTATAGCCAATGCTCATGTTGTGCTGGATGAAAGTGGAAGCCAAGGTCTGACCCCTGTAGGACTTGCTATGGCATATAATGAGCTCTCCATATTGGAACTTTTGCTTAAACAAGGCAATAGAGCTCAAGAAAAATATGGCACAAGTGATGTTTATACAGTCTTGTTTGACATGCTAAATAAAGAAAAAGATCTTTCCCCTCTTTTACAAATTCTTAAAAAACACCCCACATTTTTTAATGCCCAAACAGCTATAGCTAAGGCCATTAAGCTAGAAGACACGAATATTTTGTTTCAAACCATAAAAAACTTCCCTGAAATAGACATAAGTAAAATATATACAGAAGACGGTGACTCTCTGCTTATATTGGCTCTTGAACAAAAAGATGCAAATCTACTCCAAGCCTTGCTTGCAAAAAATGTAGATGTCAATGCCAAAACAGCGCATGGCTGGACACCACTTATGGTGGCAGCTTGGGCGCAAAACACTGAAGGAGTGCGTCAATTATTAGCACACGGAGCCATAGTTGATGCCAGAAATGAGGAAGGCTTCACAGCTTTAAATCATGCCGTCATGCACAGCAATTTAGAAATTGTAAAACTCCTCATACAAGCAAAAGCCATGGTAAACCAACACGGCAATGATGGCGAAACACCGCTCATGGTGGCAGCTTTAACCCAGAATATAGCAAATGTGCGTTTACTTTTGGAACATGGAGCCGCCGTTAATGCCCAAAACAACGATGGACTAACGGCCTTACATCATGCTGTAATACAAAACAACATAGA
>CAZBDD010000002.1:0-23277 GCA_964490475.1 uncultured Desulfovibrionaceae bacterium | reverse complement strand
TTGCTATGTGCTATGCTCATAGGGGGAATCATGAAAAAGGTATAGAAATTCTGGAAAAAATGGCTTTTCCTACCTTTAAGGATGATCCGCACCTTCTTGCATGGTATGGTTTTATGCTTACTATGAATAAAAATAGCACGCGCGGAAGAGCTGTTTTGGAAAAACTCATGCAAGGTGATACCACCCCAGAAGACGCAAAAAAAATGGCTCAAGAAATCTTAACAAATATAGGATAAATATATGGTTGATCCCTTAAGTCAACAAATTATTCAAGATATTGGCAAGACCTCTGTTACTCAAGCTCCTGAGCCTAGCACCGTTTCTTCACAAGATGCTGCTTCTTTTCAAAGTATGCTTAGTGGAGATGTGCAAGGTGTGACTCCTGTTCAGGGAGCAACGAGTGCGGATTCGTCTTCAGCAGTACAAGGGCAGGAACTTCTCCAATCTCCGGTACAAGCTACAAAGCCTTCTCTTGGTGATCGCATATTACAAGGCTTAGAAAACTCTCAAAATAATATTCAAAACGCTAGGGATAAAATATCCACAGAAGTTCAGGGTGATGGTAGCATTAGTAAAATGTATGAGTTGCAATTACAAGTAAGTCAGCTTGCTACCAGCCAACATATTATGGGACAAGTGGGTTCAAAAACGAGTCAGGGTATACAGACCCTTTTAAAAGGGCAATAATGCAACGGGCTTTTATGCGAAAAATTATTATGGTACTTCTTTTGTGCTGCACCTTTGCTTTGTCGGCATGCGAAACTGTTGTGCTTACAGACGTTAGCGAAAGCGATGCCAACGAAGCGGTGGCACATTTGACGCAGCAAGGTATTGTCGCACAAAAAAGTACCGGACAGAAAGGACTTTTTTCTGTTTTGGTAGATGAAGCGGACTTTGCCCAAAGTGTTAATGCCTTGGCCACAGAAGGCCTTCCCAGAGATCATTATGATAGCATGGGAAATATATTTAAAAAAGAAGGTGTTGTTTCCACCCCCTTAGAGGAAAATGCTAGACTCATTTATGCTCTTTCGCAAGAAGTTGCCGGAAGCATAGCTCTTATTAGTGGTGTGGTGGCAGCTCGTGTGCATGTGGTTTTGCCCACAGCTGACGCTTTTGGAGCTACCAGTGCCCCTTCTTCTGCAGCAGTTTTTATTAAGCACAGATACGGTATTCCCATTGAAAATGAAGTATCGCGCATAAAAAAATTAGTAGAAAATAGTATTCAAGGTTTGAAGTACGAAGATATTTCTGTCTTTCTTTTTGCAGCGCCCCCTTTGCAGAAAGGCGAAAAAAGCCCATGGGCAACGGTTTTGGGCGTAAAAGTGGCTCCAAGTTCTGTTCCCGTTGTGTGGGCACTTTTTACAGCACTTATAATCTGCTTAGCTAGTGGCATAGGCTTTGCTTTGTGGTGGAAATACGGGAAAGCACGCATCGAAGAAAATCAATAGGGTAGGCATATGTCAACTGTACAAACACGTAAAGATTTTTATGCGCATACCTTCATGCACAATACCTTTCTTTTACATTGCATAGTTGCCTACTATCAGCGATATATTTATAATATACCGGAAAAATTCTTTTCTTCCATTCATCCAAACATTCATGACTTTTTATTGCAAAAACCGCATTTGGCTTTGCATGAAAAATTTTTTTTACATAAATATGGCATTAATGGTGAAAAGGAAGAAAACTTTTCTCCTTTACCTGCACGCATAGGGCTTTTGCCTAAGGAATATCTGGCGCATACGGTTTTAACCCTTGGTATGACCTTATGTCACGAAGATATTGCTACCACAGTGTTAAAAAAAGATGTGCAAGCTTTGCGTCACTTGGAAAGCTTGCTTACTTTACCTCAAGAAAAACTTGTATCTCCTTATGCCTTTGCTTTGCAAAAGGCGTCAAACTATCAAGGCCATTGCCAACATGTGCGTCAGCAGATAGGCCAGCATGCGCATGAGCAAGCTTTCACTACCCATTTTCATAAATTAGATTTAGATGTGCGCATTCTTGCGTGGGGCTTATGGGCTCTTTTTTCTTGTACGGCGCAAGGCGGAACCAATCTTACCTTACGTACTGCATTGCTTTTAGATGCATTATGCTCTTATGCTGCGCCTTTATCTGAACTGAAAGAATTTTTCTGTAACGCTGGTCTGCAAACAACGCAACCCTTGGCATGGCCATTGCTTCGCGTTCTTTTATTTAAAGAAATTCATTGCCCATGGGAGGAAGGATGGCCAGTCTTTTTTGCATAAACACCCCGCGCATTCAAGTGGATGCTCGAACCCATATTCTTAAAGCTGCTGACTATACCAAGCTTGTACAAGCCAATGCCCTTATGCACGCTGCCGAAGAAGAAGCTGCTCGTATTAAGGAAGAGGCGCAAAAAGCCTTTGTGGAAGAAAAAGAACGCGGCTATGCAGAAGGGCTTGAAGAGGGGCGTTTAGAAATGGCAGAGCGTACCTTTGAAGCCATTGCTAAAGGAATAGATTTTATTGAAAGCCTTGAAAAAAATACAGTTGATATTGTTATAAAATCATTACAACGTATTTTAGACGATATGCCCCCTGAAGAACGCATTGTCAGCGTTGTGCGAAGAGCTCTTGCCTATGTACGCAGTCAAAAAAATGTGGTTATGCGCGTAAATCCACAAGAATTGGCATGGGTACAAAAAGAAATAGCCTCTTTAAGCAATGAGGTCTTGGGCATAGATACCTTACGCGTTGTGGGCGATAAAATGCTTGATGAAGGGGCTTGTATTTTAGAAAGTGATCTTGGTATTATTGACGCTTCTCTTTCAGTACAAATTAAAGCCTTACGCAATGCTTTTGAAAGCCATTTACAAAAGAGTTAGCCATGCGACTTTCTTATATTAGCGAAACATTACAATCAGCGCTTAAAACCTCTGTATCGGTGGAGGTGCGCGGTCAAGTAAAGGAAGTTGTAGGCACCATCATTAAAGCCATTGTACCTGGAGTGCGAATTGGAGAAATTTGTCTTTTGCGCAATCCTTGGGATGATTTGCAAATTTACGCAGAGGTGGTGGGTTTTTCAGATCAGGCAGCCATACTCACCCCATTAGGGGAAATGCAAGGTATATCAAGTGCTACAGAGGTTATACCCTCTGGAACAACGCATTCAGTGGCAGTGGGGCCAGGGCTTATGGGACGTGTGCTCGATGGTCTTGGTAATCCTATGGATGGCGGACCTCCCATCGAAGCTACAGCACAGTATCCGGTATATGCAGATCCTCCTTCTCCTATGAAACGTAAAATCATTGCCGAACCTCTGAATTTAGGTATTCGAGCCATAGATGGTTTACTTACCTGTGGGCAAGGGCAGCGTATGGGCATTTTTGCTGCCGCAGGTGGTGGTAAAAGTACCTTGCTTTCTTCCTTGGTGCGCGGTGCTGAGGTAGATGTAACGGTACTTGCCTTGGTGGGAGAGCGTGGTCGTGAGGTACGTGAATTTATAGAACATGACCTTGGTGAAGAAGGGTTAAAAAAATCTGTTTTGGTGGTTTCTACGTCGGACAGAGCGTCCATGGAAAGATTAAAAGCCGCCTATGTAGCAACAGCGATTGCTGAATACTTTCGCGATTTAGGGAAAAGTGTTTTGCTGCTGATGGACTCTGTGACCCGCTTTGCCAGAGCTTTGCGAGAAATTGGTCTTGCTGCTGGTGAACCACCAACCAGACGGGGATTTCCGCCTTCTGTATTTTCCTCTTTGCCGCGCCTTATGGAACGTGCCGGAAATTCAGATAAAGGCTCTATTACTGCCTTGTACACGGTGCTTGTAGAAGGCGATGATATGACAGAGCCCATAGCTGATGAAACGCGTTCCATTCTTGACGGGCATATTATTCTTTCTCGTTCATTGGCGGCGGCGAATCATTATCCGGCAATAGATATATTGGCTTCTATCAGTCGTGTTATGGGAGCCGTGACCAGCAAAGAACATCGTATGCTTGCTCAAGAATTTCGCGCTATGCATGCAAAATACGAAGAAATAGCTCTGTTGTTACAAATTGGCGAATATAAAATGGGCAGCGACCCCGCAGCAGATAAAGCTATTAAACATAGAGAGAAAATGCTTGCTTTCCTACGTCAAAATCAGCATGAAAAATGCTCTTTTGAAGATTGCATACAGATGTTTAAGGAAAGCATTCAATGACAAAATATCCACTGAAGGCATTTTTGCGTGTATGTAAAATACGTGAAGAGCAAGCACAGCGCGAACTTTCTAAGGCGCGACTTGCTACACAAGCAGCCAGAGATGCTTTACAACAGGCACAAAAAAATTATGAAGAATATAAGATGTTTCGACCGCAACAAGAAAAAAAACTTTTTGCACAAATCCAAGGGCAAAACATATCACAAAAAAGATTAGACGCCTTTCATATAGATATACAAGAACTTGTAAATAAAGAACTTGATTTAGCTAATCTGGTAAATAAAGCTAAAGACTATCTAGAGCAAATGCAAAAACAAGAAGAGGAAGCCCAAAAACATTGGGTGGATGCCACAAAAGAGCATAGTAAAATTCAAGAACATGAAAAAATTTGGAAAAAAGAACAGAAAATCCTTGAAGAAAGAGCTGAAGAAGCGGAAATGGAGCAAGCATGAGCAATATGAATTCTATCACAAAGGTTTCTGCAAATAGTAACCTTGCAAACTCAAACTCTCCTCAGCAGGTAGATCAAGCTGATGCAGATAGTTTTGCACGGAGCACACAAAAAGAAGAACAAAATTCTCAGCCCAAAGAAGACAGCCTACCCCAGAAGAAATCACCTGGGGATGCTATTTTGGGTGGATTATTACAGCAAAAGAATGCTGATATGATTGCAAAAAACGCAGAAATAAAAGGTGTGGATACAAAATCTATTTCTGATGATCTTTTACAAAAACTTGTGGATAATATCTTAGTATCTTCTAAAGACGCTGTGCAAGAAGTGCGCATACGTGTTAATCAAAACTTGCTTCCCGAAACAAATATTACTTTGCGCATGGAAGAAGGAAAACTTTTTGTACAGTTGGCTACAGGCAATGCACAAAGCGCGCTTACCTTGCATCAAAATGTGCAAGAGCTGGAAAACCGTTTGCGCAATTCTTGTAAAGATAAAGAAATTGACGTAAAAGTTGTGGAAAATACAGGCTCTGCACAAAATACCCACGAACAGGGTAATGCAGGACAACAGCAATCACGAGGGCATTTTTTGTGGGAGCAATCTGGCGAAAAATAAAAGTTTTATGTTCAAAAGCATAGACTTTATTCTGCTTTAACAGTTTGTTTGTGAAAGATCGCTTTCAACGGTCACATATGAGCATCGTCTTTGTTGTGTGTTTTGCTGTACATATAAGCAAGCAACACTTGCACTCCATGATGCAAGTGCTCAAGCTACACAGCAAATATAATGGATTTCTCGAGCAGACTAATCTTTTTTTAATCTGCAAGGGCAGCATCAAGGTGTGGAAAATCTTTAAAGTATGATGTAAACCCTGATAAATCAAAAACTTCTTTTACTGAAGGTACAAGCCCTACAAAACATAATTGCCCTTGTGCTTTACGCAATGTTTTGGCAATACCAAGTACAGAACGCAAACCAGCAGAACTGATATAACTTACTTGCTCCATGGAAAAAATGCACTTTTCGGGTAGACCATCAGCAAAAGCTTGACTTAAACTTGCATCCACTTGGGGAGCTGTTACTGCATCGAAAGAACCTTGCAAAGTGACAATAAGGGTCTTGGCATTGTGCTCAATTAAAATTTCCATATAAACCTCATGATTAGATGAAATATAAAAGGTTTCGCCATGTATGAAGATACACAAAAATCCATAACAAAGCAACATCTTAGCTTAAAACATACAAAGCTTATTTTGCCTTTTTTACCAGAAAGCTGGCGTAAAATTCGCAATGCTACTATACAGGCAAACATAAGCTTTTCTTATACTTTAGGCGATAATACATGGCAGTGGCGCATTGCACCTCATGGAGAAGGCTTTGTGCAACCACAGCTTTGGGTTTGTTTATTATATATGCGTATAGGGGGGCATCTTTGTCAATGTTATTTTGATAGCCTTGCGCCTTTGGCTCTTGCGCCTGTACAAGAAGATGATTTGGCCAACCTGCCACAAGAACTGTTAGAAGTGCTTTTTCAGGCTAGTACAGATTCGGTTTTGCAAAGCCTGTCACAAACTTTAGGGTATAGTTGTGAATTGGTTGATTTTACGCTTTATACCAAACAGAGCACACAGCAAAGCCCATCGTATACCCCCTCAGGAGAAGGCCTCGCCTTTACCCTTACATCGCAGCAAAACCATAGTGTTACACGTGGTTATTTGCTGGCGGAACTGCCACATCCTCTTTTTGATTTTATCTATAAGAGGGCGAAAAGTAAAAATAAGCAAAGAAATCTTTTTTCTTTTGATGCGGAAGACAATATGTACCTCAGTGTGCCTATTATTAAAACCTTGTCAAGTTTAACCATCCAAGATATTAATACTTTAGAAATTGGAGATTGTTTGCTTTTCCCTGCACAAGAAAGCCCTTTTGCCGTGCATGCACACATAGACGATACATGTGTGTTGCAAGCTGTGTGGGATAGAGAAAAACAAAAAATTACTTTGGAGAAAAATATGCAAGAAGATAGTCTGGTCGATGAAGCTCCTTTTGATGAAAGCTCTACAGAAGAAAATACGCCTTCTCCACCTTTATTGGATGCACAACAGTGTACTGTGCCTGTACAGTGTCAATTGGGTTCTGTTTCTTTAAACCTAGCTACGCTGGGTTCTTTATGTCCGGGAATGGTTCTTGGCCCCCTAGATAGCATAGACGCGCCGGTGACTGTGCGTGTGGGCAGTAGCACCGTTGCACGTGGCGCTCTTGTGGATATTGAAGGCCGCTTAGGTGTGCAATTAACAGAAGTTTTTTTACAAAATAAATCCTAAAGGAACTCCCATGATTCAAACCATGGATCCCATCTTGCTTGTAGCAGGATTATTATTGCTTTCTCTGGCGCCTTTTTTAATTATGGTATGTACGTCATATTTAAAAATTGTGGTGGTGCTCTCTCTTGTGCGCAATGCTCTAGGCGTACAGCAAATACCGCCCACTACTGTATTAAATGGTTTGGCTATTATTTTTACCTTTTTCATCATGGCTCCCGTGGGTATAGAAACCTTTCAATTATTAGAAAAAAAAGAAATTTCGCGAGAAACAAATATTGTACAAATATGGCATATTGTCCAAGATGTAAAAAAACCATTTCAGAATTTTTTGATAAAACACAGCGATCCTAAGACTACATATTTCTTTTTAGAAACAGCCAAACGAATTTGGCCTGCAGAGGCGGCAAAAAATCTTAAAAATACAGATTTTTCCATACTTATCCCTAGTTTTGCCGTTTCGGAATTGACGCGAGCTTTTCAAATGGGCTTTTTGCTCTATCTTCCTTTTGTGACTTTAGATATTATTTTTTCTAATATTCTTTTAGCCATGGGCATGATGATGGTTTCTCCCACCACCATTTCTTTACCTTTTAAATTGCTTATATTTGTGCTTGTGGATGGTTGGGCCTTGTTGGTACAAGGGCTTATATTAAGTTATAAATAATTGAGGGCATTATGCTTACACAGTCCGGCATATTAGATCTTACGGTGCATGCCCTTTTACTTATGCTGAAAGTATCCATGCCTCCTATTTTAGTGGCGGCCATTGTGGGCTTGTTGGTCAGCTTTTTTCAGGCGGTAACGCAGCTTCAAGAGCAAACGTTATCTTTTAGTATTAAATTAGCTTGTGTTATGTTTGTTATTTTGCTTACGGCAACATGGCTTGGCGGTGAGGTGCTTAGCTTTACAGAACATCTTTTCAAAACTTTTTGGCATTATACTATTTAAGTAATTCGACAACATATTTTCTGTTATTAGAAATTTATATCATGCGATATTTGAGAAATATATGGACGCACTTCTCAACAATATTTGGCTTACCCCATTTTTATTGGCTCGTTTGCTAGTCTTTATTCGCGTCTTGCCTTTTATGGGTAGCACCATTGTGCCACCATTGGTAGTTACAGCCTTTTCCTTTACTTTTGCACCTTTAATTCTTCCACTTTTTTTGGCAGAAATGCCTGCACAAGCGCCCAGCCTAACACAAAGTATTGCCTTGCTCGTAAAAGAAATGCTGCTTGGTTTTTTCTTTGCTTTTTTGGCAGCTTTGATTTTTTGGGCCATTATGAGTGCTGGATTTTTGATAGATAATCAGCGTGGTAACAGCCAAGGCGATACTCTTGACCCCCTTTCTGCCGAACAAACATCGCCTCTTGGTGCTTTTTTATTTCAATGGGCCATCCTTTTATTGTGTAGTAGTGGGGCTTTTAGCCTGTTTTTGGGTTTATTTTTAGAAAGCTATGTATGGTGGCCTGTTTTTTCTTTAAATCCCCCTGCCAGCTTGGCGCAATTGAGTTCTTTTTTCTTAGAGCAATTTTCCTTATTCTTTGTGCTTATGGCCATGCTCAGCGCTCCCATTGTGGCCATTTTCTTTTTGACGGACTTTTCCTTGGGTTTAGTTAATCGTTTTGCACAGCAATTGAATGTGTATGTCCTTAGTATGCCCATAAAAAGTGGGATAATGTTAATTTTACTTGTTTTTTATGCCAATACTTTACAGCATGTTCTTCTTGAAGATCTTATAAATCTTCCTGTACTTTTTACAAAGTTTAAAGAGGTATGGTATGGCCAATAATAGCGGCGATAAGACAGAGCAACCTACCCCCAAACGCTTACGAGATGCACGAAAAAAAGGGCAAGTGGCTAAAAGCCAAGAAATTTCTTCTGCGGCTTCTCTTATTACGGCTTGTTTGTTTATTGCTATTTTGTGGGAGGACTTTTCTGCACGCGTATCAGATCTCATAGTAAAAAGCATTGCCTTCTCTTCGCAATCGTTCGAAACAGCCGTATGGATTGTGGCAGAGATGTGCTTTGAGGTGGCACTTTTTGTTTGTATTCCACTTCTTGCTGGAATTATAGTTCTAAGTTTGGCTTCACAATTTGCACAATTTGGTGTATTAATATCCTTTGAGGGAGCAAAGCCTTCTCTTAATAAATTGAGTCCCACGCAATGGGTTAAAAAAGTTTTTTCGAAAAAAGGTTTGTTAGAGCTTGCTAAAACTTTGTTAAAAGTGGCTCTTTTGGGATCGGTGCTCTTTGTTGTTATACGTGACCATGTGGATGCTCTTTTAAAGTCTGGTTTGCATAATATAGGCTATTTTTTACAAGTTTTTAGCAGTACCTTATGGGATATTGCTGTTTGGACCATAGGCGTATTCGCCGTAGTGGCAGCTATTGATTTCTTTTTTCAAAAACGCTTTCACACCAAGGAGCTTATGATGAGTAAGGATGAAGTAAAGCGCGAATACAAAGAAATGGAAGGCGACCCACATATAAAATCGCAACGTAAACAGTTGCATAAAGAAATTGTGAATAGTAATACTATTAATGCTGCTGCCTCGGCTACGGTGCTTGTTACCAATCCCACACATATTGCTGTGGCTTTGCAATATACCGAAGGAGAAACCCCTTTGCCCATGATTACCGCCATGGGGCAGGGTGCCATAGCAGCTAAAATGATGGAAGTAGCAGAAAAAAACAATGTGCCCATTATGCGCAATGTGCCTTTGGCCAGAGCTCTTTTTAGTGAAGGTAAAAATGACGATTATATACCCCGTGATCTTATGCAACCTGTGGCAGAAGTTATTCGCTGGGTCAAAACTCTTTCCCCTGAGAGACATATATGACAGCTGTAATACAAAATACTAACGTACATACTAGTTCTATACAAAGCACAGCCTCAACGCATGTGCATCAGACAACTTCTTGGAAAGGTTTTCATGTGCAAAGCCTTCCTCAAGGCGCTATGAAAGCTGCTGATATGGCAGAAGAAATGGCTTTGAGTGTGGCGTCTTTTGGTGCCGATAAAAGCATTAAGAAAAAGCAAGTAGAAGATAAAAAAGATAAAAAAGTTTCTGCTAGCAGTGAGCTTATGCCCGGTATGCCGTTGTATGAGGCTGAAGTCTTTGTGCGTGCCCTTAAGCAGCAAGGCGCTAAAAATGCCCAAGCTACACTAGAGTTGGTGCAAAAGTTTTTTCGTGACCCTACGGCGCAAGATGCCGCCTTACGCTTTGCCAAAGAACATATGCCTAGCGATGAACGGGCTTTTATTGATGTTGCTCTTAAAACTTTGCATGAAAAATCTGGTAAGGATATTAGAGCAGGTTATAATATTGCCCCCATTGAACATCAAGATCTTTCTGCACAACAAGCGCGAGATTGTTATCGCTTTCATATACTTAATTATAAAAGCTATGAAGAAACTTTTAAAAACCTCATGCAAGAGTATGCGCCAGGAAAATTAACAAATACCGTGGAGTTTTTGCGAAAAGCTTTAGGCGCAGATATGCAGGCTTTAGAGCCGTCTTGCAGTAATGCGCAATTGCATGAAGTGGCAGAGGGCTTGTATATAGTGCAGAACTTGACCAATCTGTATGCACAAACTGAAAAGCTTTGTCTTGCCACAGCAAAGCGTTTTAACGATAAAGAGCCTGAAGCAAAGGTTGTTATGCAAGGCTTGCTAGCCATAAAAGACAATGTCAATATTACAGAGCCGTCCCTACGTCGCCAGCTTCCCTTTTTGGCAAGTAAAAATCCCACAAGAGATGCTGTTTTTGTGCGTGCAGTACGTGAAATAGCACGCAACTTGCCAACAAAATTATACAGTTCTGAAGCGCAAAGGCAAAAAGTTCTTCAGACATTACAGCAAAATCTTGATAAAGCCATTGACCGTGAAGACGCAGAAGAGGAATAAGAATATGGCATCTACTCTATTACATATGCTTGGTGAGCTTTTTGGTATGAAGAATTATAGCCCACCTACAGAGAAAGAGGCACATTTTAGTTTAGAAAGTAATGGTTTGTCTTATGTGCTTGATGCGCATATGACACAAGAAAGCCTAGTTTTGTGTCTTTCGCGTCCTTTACTTCCTCATGAGGAAAACGATGCAGAACTTCTGGAAAAAGCTACACGCATGGCTAATAAGCATGAGCATACGCATGCTTTTTGTAAGAATGCTTTCATCAGTTTTATGAGGCAAGTGCCGCTTTCTGCATCCATGCCACAATTAGAAGAAAGTCTTTTGACTTGCATATCCTGTCAAAATGCTTTGCGTGAGGTATAGTGTATGTCTATACAGCACATAGCTTTTAACCTGAGTCAAGGTATAGAGGGTGTGGCGCCTAATCCTGCACAAGGACGGAGTTTGGAGGTTTTGCCGCAATCACAGCAAGTATTACCGGATAATTCTATTTTTACCGGTGTTCATTCGCAAAGTGCTCCATGGATACAAGGCAACTCTCTTTGGAGTACAGCTTTACAACAATTTGTTACCCCGCACATTGCCTCGGGTAATATAGTGCCTGCAAATTTACAAGGGCGTTTGCGCCATATTCGCCGTCAGGTAGATAAACAAGCGCGCAAGGAACAGTCTGCCACATTACGTGCTCTAGCCGATGCTTTGCAAGATGATGCTGATCTGCAAAATTTATTGCAAGAATACCGCAGTGCGCTTATGCGTGTATAAAAGGCATTTAAAAGAGGGGCAGGTAAAAAATAGCTTCGTGCCCTTTTTCAATGATTTCAAAAGCCCTAGGAAAAATTATGCCACATACAGCACAAGCTTCTTCTTTGCCACTTTCCAATGATGGGCAAAGCTTGCTCACCTTGGCCTTCATTTTTTGGCAACACAACAAACATGCCCGAGCTTTAGCTATTTTAGAAGGTTTACGCCATTTAGAACCGCAAAGTAAGGTATATCTTCCTCTATTATGTGCTGTTTATGTGGATAATGAGCTGTATGTAGAAGCCTTAGAAATAGGTCGTGAGCTACTTGAAAACACCCAAGGGCAAGCACATATCAGCGCTGCACATCTTTGTGCAACGGCTCTTTGGAAAAGCCATAAACAAGAAGAAGCCACCGCACTTTTACAACAAGCTCTGGAGAAATATCATGCTCATCAAAAATCGTAAAAATATTACAGATATGGGTATGGCTGCCCTCGTTGTTGTTGTTATTGGCGTTATGATATTGCCCATTCCTCCTTTGGGTTTGGACGTACTTATTGCCGTCAATCTTACTATCTCTGCTTTGCTCATGTGCATGGCTTTATATATTCCTAATGCCTTATCTTTTTCTGTTTTTCCAACACTTTTACTTTTTACTACTATTTTTCGTTTGGCCTTGAATATTGCCACGTCCCGTATGATTTTGCTGCATGCAGATGCTGGTGAAATTATTTATACTTTTGGTGAATTGGTGGTGGGCGGTAACTTTGTGGTGGGGGCTGTTATCTTTCTTATCCTTACTGTGGTGCAATTTATTGTTATTGCTAAGGGTTCAGAGCGTGTGGCCGAAGTGGCAGCCCGTTTTAGCCTTGATGCCATGCCCGGTAAACAAATGAGTATTGATGCTGACATGCGCGCCGGTGCCATTGATATGGAAGAAGCGCGTAAGCAACGTACGGCTGTGACTACAGAAAGCTTGCTTTATGGTGCCATGGACGGAGCCATGAAATTTGTAAAAGGCGACGCCATTGCCGGTATGGTTATTACTGTAGTGAACATCATAGGGGGCATTAGTATTGGTGTTTTGCAATTGGACATGCCTGCTAGCGAAGCCCTCAATACGTATTCTATTCTTACCATAGGCGACGGTCTTGTTTCACAAATACCTGCTTTGCTTATTTCAATTACCGCAGGTATTGTGGTGACACGTGTATCGGCCGATAGCGAGAGCGGCCCATTGGGCGGTGAGATGACAGGGCAATTTAGCGCTCAACCCAAGGCTATTTTAGCTGCAGGTGGTGTGGCTATCGTTATGGCTCTTGTGCCGGGTTTTCCTAAAATTCCTTTTCTTCTTTTTGGTTGTATGCTTGTTTTCTTGGGTTACACTCTTAATCGTCAAAGAGATATAAGGGGGGACTCTGTAGATGAGCAATTGGCTGCGGCCCTTTCACCCCATGCAGATACTAACAAAGATTTACCATCTCCCACTGAAAACGACAGTTTTTCTATAACCGTACCGCTTATGATTGATTTGGCAGAAAATTTTCGTAGCATACTTAAACCTAAAGAATTAAATATGTCTATTGCTCAAATTCGCCGTGCTCTTTACCATGAACTGGGTGTGCCTTTTCCTGGAGCGCAATTGCGTTTTAATGGGCAATTGGCAGATAATACCTATGCTATTCTTTTGCATGAAATCCCTTCTTGTAAAGGGCTTGTGCTACCGGAAAAAGTGTTGGTGCGTGAACAGGCAGAAAATTTACGCATGTTGGGCTTTACTTATACAAGCAGTGAAAACTTTTTGCCGGGGCTTCCTTGTTTGTGGGTAAATGCAGCACAAGAGGCTCTTTTGCAAAAGGCTAATATGCAGTATTTGCATTCATCACAGGTGTTGGCTCACCATTTAAGTTATGTATTAAAGCGTCATTGTAGTGATTTTTTGGGTATTCAAGAAACGCGTTTTTTGCTTTCGCAAATGGAACAGCGCTTTGGAGAGTTGGTACGTGAAGTACAAAGAATATTACCCGTACAACGAATAGCCGAAGTATTACAGCGTCTTGTGCAAGAGCAAGTGAGTGTGCGTAATTTGCGTCACATTTTTGAAGCCTTGGTAGATTGGGGACAAAAAGAAAAAGATATGGTGCTTCTTGTGGAATATGTACGCAGTTCTTTAAAAAGACAAATTAGTTATCAATATGGCACGTCGTTAAACATGCTACCGGCTTATCTTTTAGATGCCAGCCTTGAAGATGAAATACGTGCTGCGATTCGCCAAACATCTTCCGGTGCTTATCTGTCTTTAGATCCCAATGTGTCTGCTCGCTTTTTACAAAAACTGAAAGAAGAAATAGGTACTTTTCCTCATGTACCTCCCATTCCTGTATTGCTTACGAGTATGGATATTCGCCGTTATGTGCGCAAGCTCGTAGAAGCAGAGTATGAAGATTTACCTGTCATTTCTTATCAAGAACTTACGGCAGAAATTACTGTACAACCTTTAGGTAGAATTTCATTGTAATTTTACATAGTTAAATGTTTTTATATAGGAGGCAATATGACAACAGTGGGTAAGTCCCAGAGCTCCATAGTTCAAAATCAATTTGGTCATAATTTGGCTAATGAAGGAACTTCTACTCCGGCCACGCAAACTCAACACAAGATACAGAATCATGTAGGGGAGCAAATACATGCTACCATGGATCGCATGCAAAAGCTTGTAGAGAATAATATGACCTTTTCTAATTCTTTGTTAAAGGTTTCGTCCTTTAATGATATTTTACCTCAAAAAGCTCAAAAAAGTGTAGACATACAAGATGCTGCCAACTTGGTGAGAGCTAAAATTGAAGAAGTTAATATTCGTACCAATGAGCTTAATACCAAAAATATTGCTAAAATTTTTGACTCTGCAAATGCATCTGTAGACTCTCAAGTTAAGCAGTATGTGGAGGCACAAAATAAGCTCAGAAATGCTTTGAGTTATTATATGGAAGTTTCAGGCATAGACACCAACAAACATATTCGTATGTGTGACAATAAAATTGCTGCTACGCTTAATTTTGTGGGTACCATGATGCAAGAGGTAGCTAGTGGGAATAGCCTCGAAAATCTCTCTAAACACAGCTTTACAGAGAATGTTAATAAGCAAGAATTGCATATGCACGGCACGCAATTTTTACCTACAAAAATGCAAGATACGCTAAAAGGCATCTATGATAAATTAGCTGTTTTAGAATCACCGGAACCTCAGGGCGTGCATCAAAAGTATCATTCTCATATTAAAGAGATAGCAAGGGATTTGCAAAAATTGCAGGAAAGCGTAACAGCGCTTAAAAGTGATGCTGAGCACGTGAACGAAAATGCCCATGCAGCAAGCGATACACCAAAGCTTGTGTATGATGCAAAAATGTTGCAAGCCATGGAACTTTCTTTGTCAACTGCTAAGCAACGTCTTGAAAGTATTAAAAATATTAAACCTTTTCAAAACTATATAAGCGTTGTAAACGGGTTAAAAGAAAGCTATCGTTGCCCCACAAGTGAAGAAATTGACATATTAAAAGTGAATGGTTTTTCAGAAACTCAAATCAATACTGTTAAAAATTATATTAATTTTACTAAAAATGCTTTTGAGGCCTTAACAGAGGGAAGACTGCCTCTGAGAACTTTAGATGGCGTAATCGAAAAACTCATGCTTTTGCGTGGCAAAAATGATGAGCTTTTTTTTAACGTACGTAACGATGCATCAATGCTTTTATTGCATGGTGAAAATAAAGTAAGTGAGGAACATTCTAAGGTAAATAAAGACTATCTCTCTGTACTTAAACAGATAAAGAATAGTTTAAATCCGCATCTTATAAGGGAGTTTGTGAGCTTACGTGAAATACTTATCAATGCGAATAAACCGCTAAAAACACGAGAGCTTATTGTAGAAGCTGTGAAGGGCTCTAGAGATCTAAATACATTGGTAGAAGCTCGCATGCGAGGAGTATCTACAAAAAATCTTGCAGAGTATGCCATGGATAGTCATTTAAAAAAAGCAGATCCACTTGGGCATGGCGCCATCAATGAAGTATTTTTATGCAAATACTCCGCAGGTGATGGTGGAGAGGTAGAGTATGTCTTTAAGGGTGAACATGGCGGCAAACGCGGCTTTTTAGAGTCAGTTGCGGGAAATAGTGGTTATGCTAGTTCTGTATATTTAAGCTCTCTCAACGTAGCTAGCTACGAAGCAGCTGAGATGATTGGCTGCCAAGATGCCATTGCCAAGTCTAATATGGGCTGCCTTAACGGGCAATGGGGACTTTTTATGGAGCATGCTAAAGGTAAAGTTGTGGATAAAATTCAAAGCACTGGGGGCGCTCAAGAGGCAGAACCTGTGCTCCATGTAAATGGTACTGATTACAGTTTATCAAAATTACATGAAGTTTTAACTAAAGAACAACAAAAAACCATGTTGGCTTCTTTGCTCAATGAACTTACCAAGCTGGAATGGGCCGATGCTCTTACAGGGCAAATGGACAGACATCAAGGGAACTATTTATTTCATTTAGACCCTGTTACGTTTAAAGCTAAAATAACAGGTATTGATAATGATGCGTGTTATAACAGTCGCATGGTTGGACTTGCTAAAATGCGAGTGGGAGAGCTAGTAGAAAGTGTTGAAGATGACGATATTCTTTCCGTAACCACTATAGATCAAAACCCCACTACCTATACAGTTAAATATGAAGTAAAAGACTGTACTACTATACCTACAGATAACGTTAGTTTTTTTGCAAAGAAAGAGGGGCTAAATCAAATGTTTAAACCTCTTTTTATAACGCCACAAATATTTCAGAGCATACAAAACTTTTCCGAAGAGAAATATGTAGCTCTTTTGAAAGAAAGAATAGGTGCCACAGAAATTGATGCAGCTCTTTCTCGTTTTCGCGAACTCAAAGAACATGCCTTGGCATTACAGAAAGATAGCAAAACGTTTATTCAAGACGGAGATTGGAAAATGACACAATTTTTAGAAAATGTATCTGAGACCATGGAAAAACAAAATTCTCTGAGTCAGATTCAAAAAAACTTCATATCAAGAGACTTTTTTGACCTTAAGCCCATGATAGATGGCTTAATTGATAAGGGCACGGAAAGTAGCTAGCAGCTTATTGAAAAGTGCAATCTGCGGTATTAGTACAAAAAAATACGAATATATATCTAATATTTAGTATGTATAGTCGAAGTTGAAAAATAATTGTGCAGAACCCTTATCTTATAGATTGATTACAAATACTATGGAGAGCGATATGTCTAATCAAAACGTTTTGCAGCAGTTTTCCTATATGCTTGAGGCGCATGCTATACCAGAATTTTCTTTACCTACTCATGCCATTCCGCGCATTCAACAGATAAGCAATACTTTTTTTGCTACAGCCGAAGGTGCTGAGTTTTTGGCACAAAGTACTAATCTGGCAGAAATGCTTGAAAATTACACTATTATTGAAGGTAGAACTTTGCTTGCCGAAGAAAATACACAAGATGAGAATACAGTGCTTTTTTTGGGTTGCGGACTTTCAGGTTATGGCTTGCAAAATTGGAAATTCTATTATTTTTTAATTACACCAAAATTAAAATTAATGCTTAGTATTCCATATGGAAATGTTTATAACGATGCAAAAATGGAAAAGGAAACTATGGATTATGCGTTAAAACTTATCCAAGTTTGTCAGCAAAATCTCTTACCTGAAGAAAAACAAACATTATCTCTATTTTTTAGTGAAAAAGAGTTCTCCTATTGTGTGACCAATGATGCCCATGAAAAAATACATGAAGGGAAAGAGATAACAAAGCTTTTAGATTTGTTCGTTGTGCAAGGCAATGCCCAAAAGACCCATGCCGATTGGATAAAAGTATAAAGAAATATTTTAAAATAATGTTTTTCGTTAAGAAATAAGGAAAAGTAATGAATACCCTTGAAATACTCGTTACAGAAAAAAGTTTTGCTCAATGCCTAGAAGAAAATGCTTTGCCCATGCCTCCTATACCTGAGGAAAGGCTTGAGGATGTGAGGGAATATTATCCAAACTTTTTTTCTACGGACTCACGCGATTTGTTAGCAAATGTTTCTACCCTTTCTTTAGTAAGCCTTGATATCATGTTTCCCCCTTATGAAGATACTGAAAAAATGGATTATTTTGGCTGTGGTTTGTTAGGAAGTGGCTTGCAAAGCTGGTTTTTTACCTATTTTTTCTGCACCAAAAATCTAGAAATTGCCATTTCTCTTCCTTGGGGTAATGTCTATGCTGATGCAAAGACGGATAAAATTTTACTAGAAAAAATGTATCAGCTTCTTGAAGTGTGCGGCGCCTATGTAAAGCCAGATAAAGTTATACGCTTTGTTGTAGATATGCATCACATAGAATGGGAAATTTTAAATGCACAGAAAGAGGTTTTGCAATGCGGTCAAGAGTTAAAAACCTTGCTTGATGCGCTCATGCTGATAAATGATGTTAATATGTGCACGAAAAGTCAATCTTGGTTAAAGGCATAAGGAGTATAGGATGTCTGGTCTAAGTATATATCAAAAAGAAAGTGCTCCTGTAAGCACCTTGTCTACAAAAACAGCGCAAGCACAGTCACAACAGGGGAAATCTTTTACATATGTTGAACCTAAAGCTTTGTCATTTCAAGAGTTTACTGATGCATCTAATACACGTGTTTTACAGCAAATGCTATCCACGGCAAAAAATAAAATGCAAGAGGCTACATTAACATACCCCTCGCAAAGTAAATTAGAGTCCATAAGCAAAAGCTTTGCTACTTCAAAAGAAGCAGGCGTACGGCAAGCTTATGAAAACATGCTTTCTTGCGCAAGAAAATGCGATGATGCTACCAAAGAATTCTCACAATTAGATGCCCATGCCTTTGATACGTGTGTTTTCAGTAAACAAACAAATCCTTCACCTCATGAAGAGAAAGCTTTTAAAGCTTTGCAAAACTACACAGGAGCGCAAAATGATTTTGCAGCGGCCATAGCAAAGTTCTCTGCCACTTCAAAATTTTCGCACCTAGAATTTGACGCGCTTATACAATCGGCACAACATAGAGTTACAGAGGCTTTGAACTATGCTGCTCTGGCAAGTAAAAATGCACAGCAAAAAGAAGCACCACAAGATTTAAGCAAAGAAGATACAGCCCTTTTAGCCAATGCAGCTTCCATTAAGGGAGAAAAAATGGGGGATGTATTGCACGAAATGTCTTTATCTATGCATTTAAATCCGCAGCATATACAAGCATTAAAAGCAGATGTGGATGAATACCATAATAGCATTAACAATCTTAATGCTAATAAGGGGCAATTATCAAAAGATGAGTTTAAAGAGAAGTGGTGTGCTTTAAGCGTGGGCATTGCCGGTATAAAAATTAAGATACAAGAACTTACAGCTCCTAAGAGCGGTGTGAGAGCTGAAGAAGCATTGTTTCAACCCCTTGCAGATGAACTGAGTGAAGTAGAAGATAGAATAGATGCTTTTCTTTCGGTAGACACGCGGAAAAATATTATAAATACCGTTAAATCGTTTCTTCCGCACATTGAAGAAAAATTTTCTGAAATGGATTTTTCCTTATCTGCTGTAAGCCGAAACGTTTTAGCAAATGCTGTCCACACCTATAATCAGCAAGCAGAGCGGTTGGTAAATTATATCTCAGCACCTGAAGTGCCTGAAAAATGTTTTAAGGATGCTATACTTAAAGAAGTAGGGTATATTAAAAAAAATTTACAAGGTCCTGCAATAGAAGAAGTAGTACGAAAAATGAAACCTAAAAGCCCTCTGAGAAAAGCACTTGTGCCAATAACTTTTCAAGGTGACAATTTAAGAATGGTAGAAAAACAGCACCTTGTTAAGATGTTTGAGTTAAAAGATAATGAAAATTATAAAAGAGAAGACTGTTTACTTATGGCAGTAAATCATAAAATAAATATGGAAGCCGTAGTGGAAGCAACAGTTCATAATATCCCTTGGGAGGCGTACAATATTGCCGCTACAGATTCGGCTTTACAGTCTACAGGAAAACTGGGGGAAGGTGCCGCCAATGTAGTATATGCCTGCAAATATGGGGGCCATGATGGCATAAATCAAGATCTTGTATTTAAGGGTGAGGTCTCAGCTTTGCGCGGTTATAATGGCCTCAAAATTAATAAGCTTGGACATAATAACTCTACCAGTGTTGCTGCTGTGAATATCGCCAGCTTTATTGCGGCTCAAGCTATCGGCTGTGAGTCTGTCATAACAAAATCATCTGTGGGCATGCTTAATGGCACTTTTGGTTTATTTATGGAAAGGGCCGCCGGAGAAACACCGGTAGACATGTGTAATAAAGGCGTTCTCTTGCCCGATGGCACAAGAAAGGAATTTTTTGAATTTTTTGATGATCTTGAAGCTTCACAAAAAGAACATTTTACAGCTAACCTTATGCGTGAACTTAATAAACTTGAATGGGCCGATGTTCTTTCAGGGCAAGGTGATAGGCATGCGAAGAACTATCTTTTAGATATTAATCATAATGACTTTTCTGTAAAAGTTACAGGAATTGATAATGATGCCAGTTTTAGTGAGGCAAAAATTGGTATGACAAAAATTGATTCTACTTATATAGGTGAGCAGAAAAAACTTGCTTTTTTGAGAAATTTTGGCATCAAGGGAGGAAGTCCTATTGTAGAAACGGCACTTTTTAATACTAAACAGCTTGAAAAACTCAAGGAAATTATGGGCTTTAATCAACTGTTTGTGCCGCGCTTTGTAGATAAAGATGTTTACGAATCCCTTGTAAGCATAGATATTGCTGCCTATAAAAATAAACTTTCCACGTATTTAACTCCTCGTGCCACACAAGCAGCTATACTTAGGCTAGAAGAAGCTATAGAGCATGCTAAAACTCTTTTTGCTGAAGGTAAATACATAGAAAATTGGACTGAAGCTGTTAATCTTGAGCATGAAATTCATGAGACTGATTTTAAAAACGGTTTTATGGAAAGGGATTTTTATTTTCTATTGCCCAATGCAGTGAACGCTTGATGTGCTTTTTTAGGTAAATTTATTTCCTGCGCACTTATTATTAAAGACTCCTGCACAGTTCATTGTGCAGGAGTTTTTAATAAGGGAAGTTTATGAAATTATGCTTTAGTAATAAGCGTGCAGGAGAAGCTTTCTTTGATATTATACTTTATTTTGCACCGTATTTTTTTAATAGGGCAATAACGTCTTTATGAGGATTTTGTGTTGCAGCTTGTAAGGCTGTCATGCCATCTTTCCTCTTTATGTTAGGGTTTGCTCCGTGTTTTAAAAGAAACTCTATAATTTCTTTTGGTTGCTCAAAGCTGGCAAGTAATAAAGGGGTAACTCCTTCCTGGCTTTGAGCATTTATATCTGCTTTGTTCTCTAACAAAATTTGCATGGTTTTTTCATAGCCTCCCCGAGCAGCCATCATAAGCGCTGTGTGGCCCATTTCATCCTTAGCATGTATATTCGCTTTATTGGCCAGTAAGAGTTGTATGGCTTTTTCATTCCCTTTTCGAGCGGCCCATAAAAGAGCTGTCCAACCCTCATATACCGCATTTACATCGTCCCCATTTTTTATCAGAGCTTCCATGCGTGGCATATTTTCTTGTTCTACAGCTTTAACCAAATCATTGGCTAGGGAGACATGGTGAGAAAAAATAAATAGTACAAATAAAGAAAAACTTATTATGCTGCGCATAAACACCTCTATTTTATGTTTATTTGTATGTAAAGTAAAGTTTGCTCATCGAAACTATACAAGTGCTGATTATATACCTTAGATAATGCCGTCAAATGCAGTATTTTTGCTTTTTATTTTTTTATAGGCTGTTCAAAGCCTCTAATATATTATGCTAGAGGCATAAGAAATATGATGTAATGATTTAATTATTTTAAATATTTTTTAAATGTTTGCTTATAAGATAAAAAAAGTGAGTACTTCTATCTAAAAAGCTTGACATTCAAATATGCATTATTATTTTATGATTCAAGAAATGTGGTTCTATACATTTTTATATTTTAATCCTCTACTTTCCAGAACAAGCCTTGACTCTCGCTTTCTTTTCCTCCCCGTTTATTTCGAGTGCTTGCAGCCTGTAAAATTTATTTTTTAGGCTAAAAATCCTTACCCGAGTACATATTGTACCTCGCTTGTCTGTCCTAGCGACTTTTACAATCTATCTTTGTATCTTTTTGCGCGTGTGAAAAACTTCACAAATAGGTGCGTAACCTCAAAGTTACAAAAACTAAAGGAAGAATTTATGGCTGACCTTACTATCACTAAACCCTCTCAAGGACAAGAAGTAGCACTCACCCCAGATTCAGATAGTCGACTTGTTTTTGATTTTTCAGTGGCAAATGTTACGTTGAAAAGAAAAGAAAATTCTTTAATTTTTTCTTTTGAAGATGAGAGCAGTGTTACACTTGAGGATTTTTACTCCGTATATACTGCTGAGAACATGCCCTCCTTTCTTATAGAAGGGGAAGAAGTTGCAGGTGAAAGCTTTTTTGCAGCCTTAGATGAAGATCTTATGCCAGCTGCTGGTAATACTACCTCTACGGCTGAAGGGAGTGGTAGCACGGTGGATACCATTGCTGGTACCTTGCTTGGCGGTATTGATAGACTTGGAAGATTAGATCAAGAACGAGAATCCTCCGACGAAGTTGACTTTAGCCTTACTGCTGCTCCGGGAATTGCTGTTGCTGAAGGCTTTACTGCACCTGAAGTGGATCCTAATACACCTCCAGTTATTACGGATGTTATTCCCTCTGAACCCAATGAAGAGCAAGGCTCTTTTGAAAATGTGGGTGCTCATGTTGGTGTTGTAGAATCAGGTGTGGGGCGTGATGCAGATGGTAATATTACAAGTGAATCAAATCAAGAATATGGCGGTAAACTGGTCGCCACAGGGCAAGTTGTAGCTACAGATGCTGATGGCGATACATTGAGCTATGTCATAGTCGGCACCGGAACAGGGAATTATGGATCCATTACCATAGACCCCGATACAGGGGAGTTTGTCTATGTTCTTGATGATAATGCTGCACAATCTTTGGCTGAAGGGCAAAATGTGCAAGAAAGCTTTGAGGTGCAAGTGAGTGATGGTAAAGGCGGTACAACCTCTACCACTATCACCGTTAATATTGCAGGCACCAATGATGCTCCTTCGCTCAGCGTTGATGAATCTTTAAGTATTACCGAAGATAGTTCTTTAAGCGCTAGTGGAAAAGCACAAAGCTTTGATTCAGATAATAATGCTGAGCAGACTTTCTTTGTGGCAAAAGGGGACGCTGGGAAGTATGATGATGAAACTTCTGTTGGTCTTAACACTTCAGGGCTTACGAAAGAAGGATCTGTTTTACAAGGGGATTATGGTTCTTTCACTATCGAAGCCGACGGTACATACACGTATAACGTAGATAATGATGCCATTCAACATCTTGGAAAAGATGACTTTATAAAAGAAAGTTTTACTATTTATGTGCAAGACGATAAAGGCGCATGGAAATCAGAAGTGGTTACCGTGACGGTGAACGGTGCCAACGATGCGCCTACCATTGTTCAGCCAGAAGTGGATCCAAATCCGCCCGTTGACCCCAATGATCCGGACAATCCAAATCCGC
>CAZBDD010000001.1:0-28671 GCA_964490475.1 uncultured Desulfovibrionaceae bacterium | reverse complement strand
AAGCAAAATTTTGCATAATCACATTATTTACAGCTGTAGCTCCCTTAGCAAATGTAGGTTCATCCAAGATATTTACCACCAAAATTGCCAAAGCCACTATAAAAGAAGGCCAAAAAACAATATGCCGTAACTGAAATGTTTCATTTGTATCTTTCATAAAAACCGTCTCCTAAAACGATTAAAATTTAGGGAATGCGCATTGAATAAGACTTTGATTCTCTAACAAAGAAGACGAATTTTACTAAGAATGCACTGTATAAAGACATACGTATAACCTTAATAAGATAGTGTCGACACAGCTAGCTAACAAAAAAGCATTTAATCAGCGTTTCCTTTACTATTTGTACTATGTGATAGCACTCCTCCTAACCATATTTATAGACCTCAGCGCAACTTTTTTTTACATATACGTTCTTGGAGGTCTTATTTCTTCTATGCACAATATTATACGCATACTATCAAAAAAAAGTCCAGTTAGAGTACAAGATTCTTTTTTCACATGTATATGAAAAAACAGCCCAATTCACCAAAAAAAATGAGCATCCACTCTCTATTGACAGCAGAAAGCTCTTCCGCTTATTCTTTGTAAAATAAAAATTCCCTATATATTCTTTAAAAAAGGATCTTACATGCAAAAACGTCTCTTTGGCACCGATGGCATTCGTGGCAAGGCCAATGTCTACCCCATGACGGCAGAAATGGCTTTACGCCTTGGTCAAGCGGCCGGAACCTATTTCAGGCGTGGCACACATCCCCATAAAGTGCTCATTGGCAAAGATACGCGTCTTTCCGGATATACTTTTGAATCTGCCTTAACGGCAGGCTTTTGTTCCATGGGCATGCACGCCATTATGGTGGGCCCTTTGCCTACACCTGCCATTGCTTTTTTGACACGCAGTATGCGCGCAGATCTTGGCGTGGTTATTTCTGCCTCACATAATCCTTATTATGACAATGGAATTAAATTTTTCGATGCCGAAGGCTATAAATTAGCCGATGAAGTAGAAGATGCCATTACCGCTCTTATGCATAAAAACGACGGCGACAACACAGGACAAACGTGGGACTACCCACCTGCAAAAGAAATCGGCCGCGCTAAACGCATTGAAGATGCCGGTGGACGATACATTGTGTATACAAAAAGCTGTTTTCCAGCACATATGTCTTTATCGGGCTTACGCATTGTTATTGATTGCGCCCATGGAGCCTCATATAAAGTAGCCCCCCTAGCACTTGCGGAGCTGGGTGCAGAAGTTATTGCTTTGGGCGACCAACCCAATGGTTTAAATATTAATGACGGCTGCGGCTCGCTTTTTCCTCAACGTACGGCAGAAAAAGTGCGAGAGTTACGAGCCGATATTGGTCTGGCTCTTGATGGCGATGCGGATAGACTTATTGTAGTGGACGAACAAGGCACCATTTTAGACGGAGATCAAATCATGGCTTTGTGCGCCGCTGCCATGCTAGAAAGAAAAGAGCTTGCACAAAACACCCTTGTTTCCACAGTTATGAGTAATATGGCGCTGGAAGTCTTTATGAAGGAAAGAGGTGGTAAACTATTACGCACACAAGTGGGCGACCGTTATGTCATGGAGGCCATGCGTCGCGGCGGATATATGTTTGGTGGGGAACAATCAGGGCATCTTATTTTCCGTCAATACAGCACTACAGGCGATGGTTTACTGGCCGCTCTTCAAATTTTACGCCATATGCAAGATAAAGATAAACCCCTTTCAGAGTTGGCAGGTTTGCTCACCCCCTATCCGCAAGAGCTTATTAATATTCATGTGGATAAAAAGCCCCCTATTAAAGAAGTGCCTATACTCGTACAAGCTATACACGATATCGAAAATGACTTTGCTGGCAAAGGCCGTGTGCTTTTGCGCTATTCGGGCACGGAATCCCTATGCCGCGTTATGGTAGAAGGCGACAATGCAAAGAAAGTACGCGAGCATAGTCAATTTTTGGCTGAATTAGTACAGAAATCTTTGGGAGCGTAGACAATTCTTTTCTTGCTCTGTTTACATAGGATTTTATGCCAATACATACCCTATTCATCATAATGTATTATAAGGAAATATAAAAATAATTATGAAAAAAACACAACATACTTTTATCTTATGGGGGCTCTGTTGCCTTCTTTTGACTTTGGCTTCACCGGCTTTAGGAGCAAATACCGTACATAAAGTTTTGGAGCCTCTCAACTTAAAAGCCCCCATATTAGTACCTCTCAGTGATAAACAAGCTCAAGCCAAAGCCCTTTCTTTACAAAAAGAACGCCAAGGCATGAGCTCATGGCGCGAGCTTGCTCCGGCATTGGAGCGATCTTTAGCCTATGCCAAAAAACAAGCACAAGCAAGCTATGCCATTGAGCATGATACTAAAAAAGCTCCTGTGCGTGTCACATGGCAACAAATCACAGAATCCCTAGAATTATTACAAAGCCTTTTACCACAATTAGATGATAACCCTGCTTTGTTGGCAAAACATTTCCAATGGTTGCATGTAAACCCCAAGACGCACTTCACCTCCTATTTTTCTCCTGTTATGGCAGCCAGCCGCACAAAGAAAGAAGGATTCACAGCGCCGCTCTATCGCTTACCTGAAGAAGTTGCACCGCATTTAGCTGCCTGTTTGCCCACGCATACCTGCCCTGATGAAGCTTTTACCAAGGTTATTCGCCCTGACCCACCTTTTTTAAGCCGTGCCAACATCGATTTAGACGGCGGCCTAGCCAATCGGAATCTGGAAATTGCTTGGCTAAAGCATCCCTTTGATACCTATTGGTTTATGTTACAGGGGTCTGGCCTACTTACTTTTGACGATGGCAGTACTCAGGCAGTGCTTTTTGCCGGACTCAACGGCCATAAGGGTGAAAGCATGGCAGGGTACCTTATGAGAACAAAACAAGTTTCTCGTAAAAATGCCACCTTAAAAGGTATGCGCCAATGGTGGAATAAAGCCACAGACAAACAAAAACGAGCCTTTTTAGAAGCGTCTTCCGGCTATGCCTTTTTTCGGTATGGTCCGGAAAAGCCTCAAGGTAGTGTAGGAGCAGCACTAACCCCATGGGTAAGTATGGCCACTGACCAACGTATTTTACCCTTGGGTGGCATTTTGGCGTATCATCTCCCTACACCAGGCAAGAAAAATACCCCCGGTAGCACTGCTGCGAATATGCACACATTACACGGCCTTGGTTTTGCGCATGACACAGGCGGAGCCATAAACATGCGTCGCATTGACCTTTATGCTGGTGAGGGCGAAAGCGCCCATGCCCAAGCAAGACAAATATACACCAAGGGCGACATTTGGCTTTTACTAAAAAAATAGTGTACTCGTGTAAACGAAATAGTATATCAACTTCAAAAATAGTATTTTACTAAGAATTCCCCATAATAGTTTGTAATTTTTTGTTTCTTTTCGCTTGCAAGATAGGTAAAATATACTTATGGTCTTATAGTCCTTTTAGCGACTAATAAAACAGAGCGTTGGCAGTGCTGATAGAAGAGCCTGTATCACTTTTGTTTTTATGTTGCAGAAATGGATTTTTTTTGGATTTTAGAGAATGGAGTTCAGCCTTACAGATTAATGTTTTTACCGTAGGTATATTATGAAAAAGATTCGCAAAGTTGTTATTCCCGTGGCAGGTTGGGGCACACGCTCCTTACCGGCAAGCAAGAACATTCCCAAGGAAATGCTTCCCATTTACAATAAACCTGTTATTCAATGCGTCGTGGAAGAAGCCATTCAATCAGGCATCAAAGACGTTATTTTTGTTACAAACCGTGATAAAAGCGTCATCGAAGACCATTTCGATTATAACTTACAGCTCGAGCAAGTGCTAGAACGTGCCGGAAAAATGGACAAATTAGAACTGGTTCGTAATGTAGCTGAAATGGTTAACATTATGTCTGTACGTCAAAAAAAGCAATTGGGCCTTGGGCATGCTGTACTTTGCGCAAAAGAACTCGTACGAGATAAACCCTTTGCCATTATGGTAGGGGATGACCTGATGTTTGACCCGTATCCTGGTATAAAACAGCTTATCGATATAGCCGATGCTGAAAACATGCCTGTTATTGGTGTGGTAGAAGTTCCCAAGGATAAAGTAGACCGCTATGGCATTATTGATGGTGTAGAGGTTTCCCCCAATGTGTACAGAATTCACAACATGGTGGAAAAGCCTGAAAAAGACAAAGCTCCTTCTCAATTAGCTATTGTGGGGCGTTATGTGCTTACACCAGATATTTTTGAATATTTAGAAAATGTACAACCCGGTCATGGTGGTGAAATACAACTCACCGATGCTTTACAAGCTCTTGCCAAGGACAAAGGAATGCTGGCTGTAAAAATGGCTGGTTGGCGCTTTGATGCTGGTGACTGGGCAGAATACCTCACAGCCAACGTATTTTTTGCATTGCAAGATGATAAGTTACGTCCTCAATTACGCGGCATGTTGCGTAATATTCTTGAGCATATGTAAGATTTTCTACCAATAACATTTTTATGTAATCATTGCGGAGGAAGTATATATACTTCCTCCCATTTTCCCGCCAAATACTTTACCCTTCTGATTCCTATGTTTTATCGTATCGCTTTACTTTCTCCCCCCTTTGGTGTGTTTACTTATGCTTTGCCTTGGTGGTGGCCCAAGGAGCACGCATCTTTTTTTCGCGTGGGTTTACGCGTGGCTATACCTTTGGGCAAAGGAATACGTGTAGGTATCATCTTTGATGCAGGGCAAGAAGAAAGCGGTCTTGATGCTGACATTGAAGTAAAGCATATAATAAGCCCTTTAGAAATAAGCCCTTTGCTTGAACCTTGGTACTTTAGTATGATAAGCCAGCTTGCTGTGCGCCAATGTCGCCATGAGGGAGATATTTTACGCCATATTTTGCCGGCGGGCTTGCGCAGTGCACAAAGTAAAATTCGTACCTTTATAGATGGTAAAGCTCAAATATATACATTAAAAATGGTACAATGCCCCAACGAAGCTTTTACTGCTTCGCAAGGAGAGGCCTTAGCCTTAGCACTTATGGCAGGTACAGCGCAAATTCTCCCCCCCAAGGTAGACAGCGCCTTATCTGAATTGTGTGTTTTGCAAGTGGATCCGCCTTGGCCAGTACGCCCCATGGCTGTAAAGCAAGTGAGCATTCTTGATTATTTATTAGACAAAGGCAGCACCAACCGACGCCAACTTTTACGCCAACTAGGGCAAGGCGCAGCCCCCGCTTTACAAAGTCTGCTACGACAAGGACATGTGCGTCTTGAAGCCCCGCAAGAGGAAGAAGAGGCAATACATATGGCCTTATTACCTCCGCCGGACAGTGCTTTTACATTAAGCACAGCTCAAGAAGAAGCTTTGCAAGCTTTTGCTAGCGCTTTAGAAAGAGCACAAAGCACAGGAAAAGTACAAGGGCATGTGCTGTACGGTGTTACAGGCAGTGGAAAAACTGCCGTGTATTTAGAATTGGCAAAAATGTGCTATACACAAGGCTTATCCATACTTCTTTTGGCGCCGGAAGTAGCTCTAGCCTTAAAATTACGCCGAGATGTGGCTTTAGCCTTACCCCATGTCCCCACATTTTTATACCATGGTTATCAAAATCCTCTCATACGCGAAAACATTTTTAAAGACTTAGCCACACGTACACAACCTTGCATAGTAGTAGGCACACGGTCAGCATTATTTTTACCATTAAAAAATATTGGCGCTGTGGTGCTAGATGAAGAACATGACGCCTCATTCAAGCAAGATGAAAAAATGGTCTATCAAGCCAAAGAAGTGGCATGGTTCCGAATGGCGCAACAAAAAGGGCTTGTGGTTCTAGGGTCAGCCACACCAGACATAAAAACTTTTTATGCTGCCAAACAAGGGAAATTACAGGTGCAAAAATTGCCCGCTCGTGTGGGAGGGGGTACCCTACCAGAGATTCAATTGGTCAGCATTCATGGGCAAAAAGCCACTCAAGCGACCTTAGCTGCAGAAAGCGAGCTAGCTCTAAAAGAAACCTTGGCTCGTGGAGAGCAGGCAGTTATATTACTTAATAGACGCGGCTACGCGCCCTTAGTGTATTGTTTAGACTGCCAAAAAGTAGCACGTTGTCCCCATTGTGAAATAGGCCTTACCTATCATAAAAAACGTCAACGACTTATTTGCCATTATTGTGGTTATGCCGTGCCCTTCCCCACCCTCTGCAGCCACTGTAAGGGCATGCATTTTCTGCCCATGGGCGAAGGCACAGAAAAGCTTACGGAATATCTATCTTCTTTAACTTCAGGAAAAGTTTTACGATTAGACCGTGATAGCACACGCCGCGAAGGCCATATGGAAGAAATTCTAGAAGCGTTTAGACGCCAAGAGGCGCAAATTCTCGTAGGTACACAAATGCTTTCTAAGGGGCATCATTTTCCTGAAGTAACGTTGGCTATAATAGCAGACGGAGATTTAGGCTTAAATACCCCCGACTATCGCGCTGCTGAGCGCACATTTCAATTATTGGTGCAATCTGCCGGCCGTGCAGGACGAGGTCAAAAAGCCGGAAAGGTGCTTATTCAAACCAGAGATATGCAGCATTATTGTTGGCAATATATACAAAATGCTGATTTTGAGGGTTTTTATACTGACGAAATGCAGCGCAGAGAAAAATGGCGTTACCCACCCTTCGTGCATCTTGGGCTTATTCGAATAAGTTTTCCCTTAGATTTTTCTGAAGGTAACGATTTTTTGCGACAATGCGGCACCCAACTGCGCCAAGCAGGAAAAGAAAATCTTGTCACGGTACTTGGGCCCACGCCTGCACCATTATCTATCTTACGAGGGCAAAAACGCTTTCATTGCCTATTAAAAAGTGACAGTTGGCAAGCTATTCGTCATATTTATAATTTTGCGATTACAATATTTACCCATAAGAATATCAAGCTTTCTCTTGACCTTGACCCACTTAATATGTACTAGGTGCGATGCTTACGCGCATAAGGATACATTTTTACAGTGAGTGCATACTTTATCGCGCTTTTTTTTGATTTTTGCCTATGGATGTGTGCAAAAATTATAACTGATTATTCATTGCTTTGGAGGCTCCATGTCTAAAATTTGTCATGTTTTTATTGCATTGCTTTTATCACTAAGCCTTGCAGGTACAGCCATGGCTGAAGGCTTTGCTATGACGGAATGGTCCGCACGTGGCATTGGTCTTGCCAGTGGTATGGTAGGTCGCGCTGATGATGTATCTGCCATAGCTTATAATGCTGCAGGTATTACACAATTACCTGGTACGCATTTTATGGCCGGTATATCCTTTATAGCACCTTATGGAAGCATAACAAACAGCAACACGCAACAAACAACCAGTGCCCATGCAAGCATTTGGACACCTGCACACGGCTATATATCTCATCAACTCAATGACAGAGTTTGGTTAGGCTTGGGTGTGTTTACGCGCTTTGGCCTTGGCAATAGCTACGATGATAATTGGTTTGGTCGCGGAGCCGTTTATGGCGTAGGCCTTACCTCTGTTTCTGCAGTGCCTACCATTGCTGTGAAATTAAATGATATTTTCTCTGTGTCCTTAGGTGTAGAAGTCATGTACTTAAGTTTATTTCTGAACAACAGAGCCTTACACCCTGCTGGCCTACCTGATATAAATAGCTCTCAATTACATGCCTCCTCTACAGGTGTTGGCTTGCATTTAGGCTTACATGCTAAATTTAATGAACAATGGTCTGCTGGCCTTACCTATAAAAGCAAAGTAGCACATAGCGCCACCGGCACTGCAGCCTTTGGCAAGCAAATACCCGACTATGGTATGATAGATACAGGAATTAATGGCTTTATTGTACTTCCAGACTCCATTTCCTTTGGTGTCGCTTTCAAGCCTTTAGAAAATCTTAGTTTTGAAGTAGGTACCGTGTACACTCGTTGGTCTACTTACAATGCACTAGACATTTATTTTGACAGTGGCTTAACCGCTTCAAAAAATCCTAAAGAATGGAAAGATGGTTGGAATTTCAATGCCAGTGTGGAATACAGCCCGCTAGATTGGCTTACATTGCGCGCAGGCTATTGGCACGAAACCGCCGTTACCAACGAAAGATATGCCGACTATATGATGCCTACCAATGGCCGCGATGCCGTGAGCCTTGGTTTAGGCTTTAAACATGAAAATTGGACTTTAGATTTGGCCTATACACATATGTGGATTTATGACACTGACTATGACAAGAGCCTAGCACATGGTGTAGTCCCTGGAAGCTCTTCCAATGTGGGAGCAGATTTATATACCCTTTCTGTAGGATTTAAATTCTAAAAAATTCCTACAAAGTATTCGTTATTTTTTAGGGGAAAGGGAAACTTTCCCCTAAATCTCCCCATCCCCTCAAAATGCTTTAAATAAAAAAGGAAATATACCGAAATATATTTCCTTTATGTGTTGTTTACTAAGCTAAGTGATATTGATGCTTACAAGGATGATACTAACAGCTTTTCCCCTGCTCGAATGTCAGCACTGCTTTTTTTATTCAGCTTAAGCAATTGCTTAGTTGTTATATTATATTTCTGAGCAATGGCTCCCACGGTATCACCGTATTTAACAACATGTGTTCTTTTTTTACTCTGTGCCGCAGTTCGTGTGGCTACAGCCTTACCACTGCCGGGAATGGTCAACTTTTGGCCTATGCGTACAGTTGCAGCACTGTCAAGTTTATTAGCACGTACCAAGGTCGCTGTGGTGGTATTGTATTTGGCAGCTATGCGCGATAAGCTGTCGCCTTTTTTAACCACATAGTAGCGCGTTTTAGAAGAAGAAACTTGCGTATTACGAGCAACGACAGTTGTGCTGGCCTTGGTATTTTGAGCACGGTAGCTGCGCCCAGACTTACCAGAAGCAATATACCTTTGAGCCGCAGATTGAGCACCCTTGGGCACATTAACATAGGTATTTTTATTTCTATGTGTTACATGGCCTTTGTGCTGTGCATTGGCTTCACGAAACTCATGGTAAGGAACACCCACTGCGCGAGCTAAATCTCGTAAATCCGTACTAGGTGCCACTTTAAAGCGTGCATGCAAAGGAGCTTGATTGTGATTCACAGGGGTGAAGCCTAGAGGGCCAAGATTACGCATAATCTTTGTCATGGCCAAGAAACGCGGCACATAGACCATGGTTTCTAAGCGTAATTTCGTTTTTTCTGTTAAGCGATCGTTACGGGCCACCAGTGTAAAGAAATCGTTGGCGCCTGTGCCTTCCAATGCTCTTTTAATTTTACCCTGACCAGCATTATAGGCGGCAATGGCAAGCAACCAATCGCCAAACATATTATGTAATAGCTTTAAATATTTTGCAGCAGCTTCTACAGACTCATAAGGGTCTAAGCGTTCATCAATATATCTATCTTGTTGCAAACCAAAGTGCTTGCCTGTATAGGGCATAAACTGCCATGTGCCAGCGGCTCCGGCATGAGATTTTGCTGTATGACGATAACCACTTTCCACTAGAGCTAAGTAGGCCAATTCTTCTGGCATGCCATTTTTACGGAAAACATCTCTGGCGTGTCCCAAATAATCTTCTGAGCGCTGCGCAAAGTTTTCCATAGTCGGACGACTACCATAAAGGAAACGACTGTATTGCTTGGCAATGGCAGGCATACCAGCAGCAGGGATATTTTTATCTAACTGCCCTGTGCTATATAAAATTTCTTTTTCTTTGGCTGTGAGTTGCACACCACCCAAGGAAGCTTTCTTTGGCGTCACCACGGCTTTTTCTTTGCTAGCACAACCGCTTAACAAAAAGATGACACAAAGAACAACTAAGAACAATCTACCTTTATGCAAGGATTGCCACGATTGTTTCACATTTTGCCATGAAGAATTTTCTTCTGATACAAATACTTTGCTTGACATTACTACCTCACTTATGATGCGTAAACAAACACACAATAAAACATTTACTCCACGGACATGTTATGAAAAAAAATTCTCACAATCACGCCTCCTACCTTGCAGGCATTAAACCTGTATTGGAACTTCTTCAGTCAAACCCAGAAAGAGTGGACACTCTTTTTTTAAAAAAAGGCCTGCGGAACCAAGAAAGCAATCTTATGCTGGACATTTGCCGTTCCGAAGATATTCGCTTTTCTTTAGTGGATCCTGTCACTTTAGACAGAATGTGCAGTGCGCAACATCAAGGGGTGGTGGCACGCCTTGGTGCCCATGTGCATATTCCCTTGACGGAGCTTTTAGAAAAGGCTCTCATTGCGCCCCTTCCACTACTTGTGGCCTTGGATCAAGTTCAAGACCCCGGTAATGTGGGTACTTTGGCCCGAACCATGCACGCCCTAGGTTTTGCAGGTTTAATTTTGCCAAAGCATAACAGCGCTTATTTAGGTGACGGTGCCAAAAAGGCCGCCGCTGGTGCTTTGGAACATTTACCTTTAAGTCAAGTAACCAATCTGGGACACGCACTTGATGAAGCTGAGGAAGCAGGCTTTTCCATCATAGGTACTGGAATGAAAACCGATGCGCTGAATGCTTTTACGCATGCCCTGCCCTTGCCAGCCGTGCTGGTGCTTGGCAACGAAGGTAAGGGAATGCGCCCGGGTATTGCCAAACGCTGTGGGCATATAGTTTCTATTCCTATGCAAAACCATTTTGATTCCCTTAATGTTGCTCAAGCTGGTGCCATTCTTCTTGGACTTGTAGCTCGTCAATGTGCTTTGACTTCTAGCAATGACTAATGCAGTGCCAACAACCTGAACCTTTTTCTTCCATGACGATTAAGCTTACTATAACAGAAAAAAAGACCTTGGCAAATAAATGTCTAGAAATTCTATAACCTTAGGTTAGATTTTTTCTCCAGTACAATTTTTTTTATGTGCCATAAAAGCACCTTAAAAAATCTCTAGAAAAAAAATGCCCAAAAATTGGGCAAAAAAAAATTTGAAAAAAAATTAAAAGCCTAAAAAGTTATGCACTTTTTAGGCTTTTTTAAAATAAAGGGCTCGATTTTCGGCTAGACGTTAAAAAAGAGTAACAATCGAAAAAATAGCTAGCATATTAATAACTTACCAACAATAGTCGTTACTGAAAATGTGTTTTCACCCTTTTTTCAGCGATAACTACTGTATTCTTTTAACAGATTTAAACCAATTGTGGATAAGAATACCATCACCTAATTCTTGTTCAACAGAGTATGTCAGAGCAAAACGTTTTCCTTTCGGGTTTTTTCCAAACAATGTATGTACAGCCCCTTTTTTATAAGGGAAAAAGAAAATTTTTCCATCTATAAGCAGGTTTACACTAGGATAACTCTCTTTACCTTCATCGTGACCAAAATATTCCCCTTCAATGGTATTGGTATAAAGAACTTTGCTCGCGTTAACCTTTTCGTATGAACTTATAGCAGTAGCATCACCTTCTAAGATTTTACCCTCTTTTAAAGTATGCACAAGTTCACATTCTTCCCTTTGCTCAGAATACTTTTGCACGGTATCATAAGTCACTCTTACAGGTATTTCTTCATCGAAACCCAAGGACGTTTTCCCAAAGAGCTGTTTGGCTTTTTCTTCCGTTGTGGCAATAAAAATTATCGTTCTTTCATTTCCATCGCGAATGTCAATGGCCTTTAAATTATTATATCTTTCACTCCACCCCCAATACATCCCAGTAATAGTTTGAGTACCAACTACTTTAGTTGGACAAAGTTTAGCAGTGGATGGCCCTATATACGCAAAAACTGACGAAGGGGAAAACAGGAGTAAAAACAAGCACCATAAAAAAACATTTTTACTAAACACAGTTAGACCTTCCTTTCTTTAGAGTATGTTGACGCTCTAATGGTTTATTTAAAGTAGGCTACATTGTCTGTTAACAGACACTTTTACCAACTCTAATTTTAATTATCAGATATATTTCACCAAGAATATGCAATACAGCAAATTTTTCTATTATTTCTTGTTGACTTTATAATTATAAATCTTCTAGTTTCCCATGGAACAATACAATGGTTATGGTTTTAATATTTTCTAACTACTAAAAAGCGCTTAAATGCAACGAGAAGGTTATGTCAACAGAAACTCCTATCAAAGCAAATCCTGCTCCCATTGGTCTTGCGGCCTTTGGTATGACCACAATTTTATTAAACATTCATAATGCTGGCTTTTTTGAACTTAATGTTATGATTATGGCCATGGGCATTTTTTATGGTGGACTTAGCCAAATAATTGCCGGATGTATGGAATGGGCCAGAGGCAATACCTTTGGCAGCATGGCCTTTATCTCTTACGGCGCTTTTTGGCTCACACTTGTCTTTATATGGATTGCACCCCATACAGGTTTACCTGCAGCCACCCCTATAGCCGTAGCTTGGTATTTAACCATGTGGGGAATCTTCACAGGGCTTTTAACCATTGCCACATGGAAAGGTAAGCTTATTGGCCGCTTAGTTTTTGTAAGCTTGACTATTCTTTTTGCCTTACTTGCCGCTGCAAACTTTACTGGCTCCCACGCTATACACGTTTTTGCTGGTTATGTGGGTATAGTTTGCGGAAGCTTTGCACTGTACGAAGCTGCAGCCCTGGTTATCAATGAAAAACATGGCAAGCAGGTTTTACCCTTGTAACAAATTAAAAATTTAACGGCTGTTGGAAAAGTCGAAACCAGAATTTTTCTGAAATATTTTATCTTCGTACATAGAATACACAAAATAGGCTTTTCCTACAGTTTAACACTTTACCTACAGCAAGGGTTCTGCACAATTATAAATTTTAAGCATAAATGCAAAATAAAACGTAACTAAGAAAATTGTATATGCAGAACAAAAGACACAAAAGACTCTATGATAAAACTACTTCTTTCCAGCATTGTTATGCTCCTTTGCATCTACCCCTTAGCCAAGCTAAGAAAAAATTATGTCACTGAAAATGAATTGTATGGCATTTTTTTAGGGAATTACATATTTTTTGTGCATTATCTGGTAATAATTCTCACCATTTTAAGCATTATCCATTATTTTTTCTGCCCTATTTCCAAGAAAGCTCTTTGTATTACACTTCCTCTCGCGTTAATTTTCATTGGCAGCCTTGGCTATTACAATTATAGAAATCCTCATGTGACACACACTCAAATTACGTTACATAAAAAGTCAAATATAGACAGCCTAAAAATTGCCTTTATTGCAGATTTACATCTTACCACCACATCTAATAAAAATTTGTTTATAGATATGGTGGAAAAAATCAACGAGCAAAAGCCTGACATCATAATTTTTGGTGGTGATATTTTGCAAAATAGTCATACAAAAGTAAAAGATGACTATGCACAGATATTTTCACAATTACACTCTACCTATGGCACGTACACCATATTGGGTAATCATGAATACTATGGCAATGATGTTGAAGAAAACATTACATACCTAGAGCAGCTAAAAATCAAAGTTCTGAGAGACGAAATTTTAAAAATCGATACCATAAATTTTGTTGCAAGGGATGACATTAGAAGAGACTATACAGAAGGCGAAAGAAAAAGCCTGAAAGATTTATACGCTGAAAATACCATTTCTATGGATACCCCTATTATAATATTAGATCATAACCCTCAAAGTATACCAGAAAGCCTGAGCAGTAAGGCAGACATTCAGCTTTCTGCCCATACACATGCAGGACAGTTTTTCCCTTACAATCTTCTTTTAAAGACAAAGTTTCTCAATGCCTATGGATACAAGAAGATAGAGAATCTTCACACTGTTGTTACCTCGGGCGTGGGCGTTGGCTTTTGGAAAATTGTTGGGCCATGGCAAATGCCTTACAGGTTCGGAACTCGCAGTGAGATTACTATAGTAGAAGTAAATTTCCGTTAGCCACAATCAGTCTATGAAAAAGAACTGAATCAGTCCTTTCTTTTTGGCATTAGGCTTACCCCAGAAAAAGCCAATAACTAGCGACGAAGCAATCCATGTATCTGTAATTATGCACAAGTCTCTAATAGAGCCAACCCATATAACGCAACAACGCCACCATACACATGGCACAAGCTATGGTGCCAAAAAAAGATTTGCTATACCATGCTAAAAGCAAAGAAGGTATGGCAGCCAATAAATAGGTATTGTCAAAACTTAGAAAAAGCTGCGTACTACCGCCATTATCAGTGCGGGTCAATACATCAGGAAAGAGCAAGGCTGCCATAACGGCTACAGGCACGTAAGAGAGCCACTTTAAAGAAAGTTTTGGCAGGCTTTCCACAGAAAGATACATAAGTGGCAAAATGCGTGGTATGGCTGTAACAAGAGCACAGCCTACAATGGTAAGAATAAGTTCGGTATTCATGAGGTCTTCTTATTTTTAGTGCGTAAAGTAGAAAGTAAAAGGCCCAAGGTTGCTGCAATAACAGTGGCCAAAATGACATTCCATTGCCCAAGACCAGAGAGTTTTAAAGCAATGGAAGTAAGGCCGGAAAAAACGCCTACCAATACATGCAAACGTGTTTGGCATTGAGGGATAAATAAAGCAAGGAACATGGCGGTGAGGGCATAGTCAAGCCCCAGTGGGCGTACATCTTCGATGAGTGTACCAAAATACACACCTATAATAGTACCTAATACCCAAGAAAATTGTGCTGTACTATTGCATGTATAAAGCGTTGTTAAAGAAAGCCGCCAGCCTTTTTGAAAAGCTGTGGAATGAACACCAAATGTTTCATCTGTTAATTGTAAACCTAAAAGGCAACGTTGCCAACGTTTAGCGCTTTGAGTGTAGGTAGCTAACGAGGCGGACATGAGTAAATGCCGTAAGTTGATTACAAAGACTGTAAGAATAACGGAAGCAGCACCTACTCCGGCGCCCCAAAGGGAAGCTGCTACAAATTGACCAGAACCAGCAAAAATAAAAATGGACATGGCAATGGTAAGACTTGGGGGAATATCGTTTTTAACAGCAAGAACACCAAAGGCAAAAGCCACCGGCACATAACCAAGAACAATGGGAAGGGCTCGTTTAATGCCTTCTATGGCGGAAAAAGAAAATGATTGCATAGACATCTTGTATAGTTTTTTGCGCTCTTCTTCAAGAAATATCATAGTAACACTTCTACATAATGTTTTGTGTGGAAACTCTTTATATTGCAATGGTTGAAACGTTGACGTTAGTCAATGCGACTAGAAATTAAGAAGAGGCGAAGCTTTGCACAGCACAATTCTTAAAAAAGAAAATTTTATATTTATGAGCGTTTATATAAAGATGATTGTGTAGAGGGCTCTAAAGGTGAAAAGTAAAAATCCCCTACATCATACACAGCGTGATGTAGGGGGAGTATGAGATATTGCTAGTAAAAAAATGCTAGCAAGGTGTTTTAGAAACCGAAGCGTAGACCAATGCTAAATTCATGGGCGCTAGTGTCCATATTCATATCATCACCGTAAAACTCAGTGGTTACTTCTCCAAGGTTTAGATAACGATAGCCCACATCTGCAGTAACATTGTCAGACAAAGCAATACCTACACCGGCACCTGCTTGCCATGCAAAAACGGTATTGTCAATTTGACGGCTAATGGAATTAACTTGGTAGTGCCCATTAACAAAGCCCATACCAATACCGCCGCCTACATAAGGAGTAACAATGCTTTCATTGTAGAAATCATAATAGGCAGAGGCCATGACGGTGTGTACATTGTACTCTATTTCACTGTTGTGTCCAAGAGCGCTTATTTCGTTTTCGCCAAAGAAAGCTGTGCGTACAGAATACTCCAGTTCAGTACGAATGGGCGTTTCGGATTGTTGGTAAAAGTCAAAACCTACGAGCAACCCTGCGCCAAAAGTATTACTTTCAGCGGAGCCGGAAAGCTGACCGCCACCCCATTGGGTTTGGTAAGAGTCAAATATTTTAACACCACCGTAAACGCCGTTAAGACCTTCTGCCAATGCTGCTGTTGCCATAGATGAAATGAGAATTGCGCTCAAAATTATTCTTGCTAACATAATGTCCTCCAATATGTCCTTTTGCATTAAAGAATGCGTTCCAGAATTTCCTTATACATTATGTACCTCTATGCGTAAAGAAAAATATGAATTTGTAAAAGTATGTAGCAATATATGTGCCTAAATGCTATTACAATATATTCTTAAGTGTCTTAAAAAAAATCTAGATATTATCTAATGGAGAAGTGAATTTTTTATTCAAAAAAAAAATCTTCTTAAATTTTTTTAAGAAGATTTTTTTGACTTTTTCAGAGAGCTTGGATTGCGCTTTAAAGAAATGAGCGCCTACTTCCATAGAGCCGTTAAGATTTAGATGCTTCTAGTTGCGCGAGAGCTTTTTCTGCCATAATCTTGGTTTTGGGCATTTCTTCGACGGTAATGTCGAGTGCCTTTCGTACATCTTCTTCTGAATGAGCAGCTGAAAGGAAGAAACGTAGACGCGCAGTACCTTCTTTAACAGCAGGAAAGGTAATGGGCATGGCATAGACGCCTCGCTTAAAAATATTGCTAGCTAAAAGCCCTGCTGTAATGGAACTGCCTACAATAACTGGCACGTTGGCATAGCCTTGAGCTACGCCAGTGTCTAAACCTAATTTTTGTGCATAGTCTAAAAAGTATTTGCTGATGTGCTGTAATTTTTGCACACGCTCAGGCTCACGAAGAATAAGCTCAAGGGCTTTTTGACAGGCAGCTGCCAATACAGGAGACATGCCTACACTAAAAACAAAACCAGAAGAACCGTATTTTAGCGTTTCAATAAGTTCTTTACTGCCGGCAATAAAACCACCGCACCCACAGAGAGATTTACTCAATGTGCTCATCCACATATCTACATCACGGGGGTTAATACCAAAGTGCTCGCGTGCACCGCGCCCTGTGGCACCAAGGGTACCAAGAGAGTGGGCTTCGTCCACAAGTAACATACAATTATAACGTTTTTTCAATTCAATAAGGCGTGGTAAATCTGGAATATTTCCATCCATGCTGAATAAGCCTTCGGTAACAATGATGGCTTTACGATATTCATGGCGTTTTTCTTTGAGAATAACTTCTAGGGCATCGGCATCATTATGGGCATAAGAAACGCGGGTTGATCCAGCTAACTTAGCTCCTTGCATGAGGGAATTATGCGCTAAATTGTCATGTAAAATAAGATCGCCTTTGCCGAATAAAAAGCCAAGAGTAGATACGTTGGTAGCATGGCCACTCACATAAATAATGCTGTCTTCCACTTCATAAAAATCTGCAATGGCTTTTTCAAAGGATATATGCGGTGGGCGCTCACCACCCACAAGACGACTGGCGCCAGCGGAAGTGCCATATTTTTGAGCGGCGTCTAGAACAGCAGCTGTGATTTCTGGATGACCGTTCAAATCAAGGTAGTCATACGTGGAGAAATTAAGATACTCTTTCCCTTTAATACTCGTGGTGGCTTTGGCTAAACCTTCATGACAAGCAAATAAAGGATTTTCTAAACCAATTTGGTTACCAATAGCTACAAGGCGTTCAAAAGATAGCTTATTGCGGCTGTTATTGAACCCCATAGAACCGTGCTCCATCGAAGTTTTTTCTTGGTCTACGTGGGACGAATCTTGCGTACTGGTGTTCAAATCTTGCTCTTTATTCATGCCGTCTCCTGAAAAATAAAGTGACAATATATTAAAATATATTATGAAAATGTTGAGTTATCGTAACGGTCTTGGCAAAACCCCGTAACGAACGATATGCTTTACTATAAAAAGTTTTGCTTTGCAAGGTATTATGTATGTCATTTACGAGGCTGCTAATGAAATGATATGGAAGTCTATAGGTTTTCTAGACAGACAAGGCAAAGTAGTTTAGTCTTTGTCGTCGAGCGTTGTTGCTTAGTTTTGAAATTGATGGAAATGTATGCAAAAAAAATACTTTGTAAGCCCAGATACTCAAGATATGAAAAAAACATGTCAAGAATATGACTTGCCCCAAGAATATACACACCTTTCACAGGAGTATGCACATAACGGTGTGTACTATGCTCTTGTAAACCACGCAGGACAAAACTTTAGAGTAGGAGCCACAACACCGCATTGGCGTAAAGAACTCACAAATGTAACGCCAGACATACAAGATTTTTTTGAGGCAAAAGAACAAGGATTATGGCTTGCACCACAACAAAAAATAGAATTATGTCCACAAGCGCCCAAAGTAGCCATTACCTGTAGTGGCGTTGGGGCTATACGTCCCGGTATGGGACGAGCCTTGTACGACACCTTTCCCGCTGTTCGTGAAGCTATGGAGCATTTAGACGCTATAGCGGAATGGGATGTTTTGTCTTTGCTGGATGAAACGGATATGGAAAAAATTCAACGTTTTCGTTGGCAACTACCCTATCTTTTTTTCTTAGAATACGCTCAAGCCTATCATTTACAAACTTTGGGTTTTGCTCCGCATGTTTTTTCTGGTCATAGCCTTGGGGAGCTTATATCCTTATGCTTGGCAGGTATATTTTCACCAGAAGAAGGCTGGATAGCCATGGAAACGCGGGCCAAACTTATGGATAATCTGGAAAATGACCCCAGTTATGATATGGGTATGATGGCTGTTTATGCCCCTTTAGAAACAGTGCAAAATGTGCTGCAACTTTTTCCTGAGCTACATATTTCCAATCATAACTCTCCCAGTCAATGTCTTGTGGGTGGTAAGAAAGAATATCTTAGTGAAGCTCGTAAGGCTTTCCGTAAACAAAAACGTCCAGCTATGATATTGCCCATTAATATGGCTTTTCATCATCCACACATGCGTTCACTGCGCGAAACCTCTTTGGATTCATTACGAAAATTTTCTTTAATGGAACAACAAAACCCCGTAATGAGTAATGTTACGGCCAGTATTTACCCTAAAGATAAAGAAGGTATTTGTCAGTATATTGTAGATTTAGATGAAAACACTGTACGCTGGGTAGATTGTGTGCATACTATGTGGCATACCTATGGTGTTCGACATTTTGTAGAATTAGGTTCTGGCGATGTGGTGACAAACCTCACCAAGGAAATTATGCCTCAGGCTGTGTGCCTAGCTGTAGCAGAGAAAAATGATGAAGTGGGTGGCATGCGTGCGGCCATGGCGCAATTATATGCTTTGGGGCATTTGCCCTTGAAAAAAATTATAGCCGTGTCTAGCCTATATAATGATGCAACTTTTCCTAAAGATGAGGGGCATACTGAAAAAGCTAAGGCTCTTGACGAACGTGATTTAAAGCATACTGTCGAGCATGAAATCGCATCTGCTGTAAAAAAAGACGCTGAAGAAGTTGCACTTCCCACCTATATTCAAGATATTATTCCTATTTTAGTAGAAAATACTGGCATAGTTGCCCAAGATATTCGTGCCCATATGGATTTACGACATGATTTGGGTGTACGGTCGGTGCGTTTTCCTGCCATGTTATACGCTTTTGAACAAAAATTTGGCATACAGGTACAATTTGAAGATGTGATGCATGTGTCCACGGTACAAGACTTAGCCAAGGTTGTGCTAGAATTACGCCAACGTAAAGAAGGAGATGTTCCTTCTGTTATACTTCCAAAGGAACAAGCTTCTGATATCAGTACTTCTACACTGCCCTCTAAGCACGCATCACCGTTGGAAAGACTGCTTTTTATGCTAAGCCCTGCTTATATAAGACAAGCATGGAAAGAGTTTTTATCTGAAGGAAAACAAATCCGTGCCACATCTTTACTTGTGGTGGGAAGGCAAGAAGCTTCCTTAGCACAAGAAACCGAAGACATGACTTTTCCTTTGTGGGCCATAAATAGCATTGCGGCACTGCCTTTAGTGCAAGAGGCTCCTGTTAGCCCTCAAAATCTAGTATTCACAGAAGGCTTATTTCTAGAAGATATGCCGGAATTTTGTTCACAATTGAAAAAAATGCGTGATGAAAAGCAAGTTCTTTGTGCATGGTCAGCTTTAGCGCAACTCAATGAGAAGTTTTGGGAAAGACCCCAAGCAGAATGTATAATATACCCCGTACAGCGCCACTTTTCCCCATATCACGTTTCTCTGCCTTTAGAACAACAAGATAAAGAGAGTCTAGCTAACAATGAAGCAATATATTCTCTATACAGTGCTGTTCAGGGAGGTTTTTCTTGGTTACAGCCTTGTGGTTTAGATGGATTATCTTTACAAGAAATACCGTATTGTACAGAAAATTGCGTAAAAGGCGTAACACGCGAAATGTATGGCTATGTGCTGGGCGCAAGGCCAGACGAGGCAATATCAGACGAGGCAATGTCGCCACTACAAGATGCTGCTTCCGCAAGATGTACCCTCTATATACGCACTATCACAAATAATGGACGAAGAACTAATCATGCCCAAAAATGGGCAACGGCGCAGGTGCTTTTGCAAGAGCGCGGTACACAAGAGGTTCTACACCCTTTATGGCAAGAACAAGAAGGGAAAAACTTTTGCCATCAAAGCAAAGAGTTTGCCAAGGAAGAAGGCTTGTGGCATAGTCCCCCGAGTAATCTAGGGCACGCCTTGGCACAATGTGTACATTATGTGCAAAATGTTGCTCAAAAAAATGCATTAACATTTAAGAATATTGATGAAAATATATGCATTGCTCATGTAGATAGCATAGCGTCCATCGCGCGCATACGACATAGGGCAGACGTAACAAAAAACTTGCATGGGCCTGTGTACAGTTGTTGGCGTTTATACTCTCAAGAAGCAGATAAAACTTTGATGGCTGATGTGCATATATATGACGCACAAAATGTTTTACTTGTAACTTTAGAAAAAATAAGCTTTGCAAAAAAATAGAATATAAGGAAAATAAGTATGTTTTTCATGGATAAAAAACGGCACATGTGTGGGCAAAAAAAGAAATATAAAGCTGTAACGCAAATTTTCTTTTTGGCTCTTCCTTTATGTATGCTCAGTTTGGCGGGCATTTTGGGCTGTGCTTCATCCAAAGGTGGTATTAAATCACCAGAATTGCCGCCTAGGCATTGGTTGGAAGAAAGCCCTGGAGTGCCCATCGAAAAGAAAACAAAATTGCAATCTGCTGTGCCAAACCTTTATAATTCACAAAAAGCCTTTTCTTTTGAAGATTGTGTGTACTTGGCCATTCAGCAATCCCCTTCTTTGGTAAACTCCGCGGTGGATATAGAAATCAAAAAACTAGATTTGACTAGTGCTGTATGGGAATATATGCCAGAACCTAGAATGACTATAACCGTATCTTCTAACATAACCAGATATAATCAAACTATTTCCGATAAGCCAAGTAACTATGGCGAAACCAATACAGAAGTTAGCTTTTATGCTGCTTTTCCCAACCCTATTTCTACCTACTTTAATCACCAAGCTCGCAAGGCGATGTTAAATCTTGCCGTTACTACGCACCGAAAGGCCATGGGAGTGACCATTCTTGATATTGCTGAAATTTATCAGCGACTAGAAGCGCAAAGAAAAATTTTAGAAATTCAAGGTGAGCTTATTCCACTTACAGAAAAAGTAGCGACCTATTGGAAAAAATTAGAGGCAGTGGAAGGAAGCCAAGGGGTAGCCTTAAACTTGGCACAGCAACAGCAACGTGAAGCAGCTTTAAAACTTGAGCGCGCAAAAATTGAAGATACTATGTTGCGCACACGTCTAAAGATTTTGTCTGGAGTTGATCCCTTGCAAAAGCTGAATGTGGCAACCAAGGACGCAGCTGATGTATTTAAAGGCTTTGATGGCGCTTCATTAAAATGGGAAGACCGCTGGGCCAGTGATGAAAATTCTATGCTGCTACGTGGTCAAGTGAAGCTAATGGACTTTAATATTATGGTTGCCTGGGCAAAATATGTGCCTGATGTTACTTTGTCTGTGAATCAAAATCCACCAAGTGGTCAGTCACAACCGAATAAAGGCATTGAAGATAGCTTTGTACATGTAAACATTGACTTTCCTCTCATAGATTGGGGACGTAGATACCGCGGCGTACAAAAAGCGCGTATGAGTAAAGCCCAAGCATATCAAAAACAAGCCCAAGCACGCACACAATATTCTCATATGTGGACTAAGGCACAACAGGAAGTGCATTTAGCAGCAACATCTTTGAAAATTGCTCAAACCAGTTTAGAAGTTGCCAAGATGCAAGAAACTGAAGCACGCATCAAATTTAAAGAAGGTTTGAGTCCATTCCCTAAATTGGCAAGCACACAAGAAACTTATATTAAAGCCCGTATTGCCTATGTGCAAGCAGAACTTAACCATAAATTGGCACAACTACGTTGGATGGACGTGGCTGGCGTTTTAAAAGAACGCTTCATCGGAAAGCCTAAACTGGAGGTTATTTAAGATGCAACGTTCCATAAAAAAATACTCATTTTGTTTTGTTGTTTTTTTTGCCATGCTCGGGCTGCACTCTTTTGCATGGCAGGCCGCTGCCGCCACTGGGGAGCAAGCTAAATCCACCATTTTAAGTGGAAAAATTGTTAGCGCTGTTACACGAGCAAAAGCTGTCCCCTTTGCAGGCATTATTACAGAAATTCTTGTAAAGCCCGGGCAACAGGTGCAAGAAGGGGATGTGCTAATGAAATATTCCCTTATTGAAAAAGCACAAAGAGCTTTAGAAAAAGAAATGCTTATAGGATCCAATACGGAAGGAACAGTAGCGCAAATTTTATCTTTACAGGGGCAATTAAACGCATTGCGTGCGCAAAGCAATACAGCTCGTCAACTGGCATCAGCGGGGCTTGGTTCTAATCAAGCTTCTGCACGCAGTGCTTCTGAAGTTGCCCTTTTGGAGCAGCGTTTAACGCTATCGCGTCAAACTTTACATAAGCAAGAAGAGAATTTTAAGCGACGCCTCGATGAATTAAGCGAATATTATGGTGTGCCCATAACACCAAGTAAGCCTTTACCTAAAGAGCTTATGCTGAAAGCGCCCATGGCAGGGCATATTCTTTCTGTGGCGGCCACTGCGCAACCAGGGGCTGTAATTCCTGCAAATAATGCCCCTATCTTAGTGGGAAAAATGAATCCTATGCGCATTCAAGTGCAAGTTTTTGAAGGTGAATTGTCGCGTATTAAAGTGGGAGATAATGCTACGGTTACTATTCCGTCTTTAAAAGATAAAGTGTTTCAAGCCACTGTGGCGCAAATATCTTGGACAAGCTCAGATCTTTCTGTGGCTGCAGCATCTTACTTTACTGTGGAACTCACCATACCTAATCCTGATTTGGAATTGAAACCTGGCTTTAAAGCCATTGTACAATTTGGTGGTTAACAGGCCGTTGTAAAAATATGTTCTGTTTTATCAGACGTATTTTTACTTTGTCATAGATGTCAAGAATCCTGCACACGTCACTGTTTTGAAATCATTGTGCAGAACTTTTTATGTCTAGATACGCTTTGCGTTGCAAAAAACTTGTCTCCTTTAAGTTTTGCGCTTTGAGTAGTCTGCAAAAGAATGTCAGAATAAGTATTTTATCAAACTTTTTCTAGTAAAGACTATTTTCAATGAGACTCTTTGTAATGAATTATGCATGGATTCCATTGATAAATTTTTATAAGAGAAGAGCCAGTTAGGGGGCCTATGGTAAAGCTTAAAAGCATACCACAGCGTTTTGGTTATGCGCTTGGTGGGCAATGGTCACGCGATGTCATTTGGACTGTGTTTACCATTGTTTTAGCAAGGCACAGCGCAACCATGCTTGGGCAGGTTATGTTGGCTTTGTCCTTTGGCTATATTGTACGTCAAGTGGCCGATGAAGGCTTAAACCACTTTCTTATTTTTTCTTTCGCACGTCGTGAAACACGCCCCACGAAATTATTAGGTGAAATTACATGGTTAAAACTGGCTTTGCTAAGCATAGCTTTAACTATTACATGGCTCTATACCGTATGGCAAGACTATACGCCAGAACTGCGCTTTACCGTTATGGCCATTGCCGGCGGCTTAGGGTTTGAGGCCATAGTTAATTCTTTCTTTGCTTTGTGCGAGGCACGAGGGCGACAAGATGTGGAAATGCGTATTCGAGTGCCATCTAGCATCTTGGGCATTGGCACGGGCATTGTGCTTGTGCTTTTAGATGCGCCTGTTATCTATATAGCACTTTATAAGCCGATAGAATCATTTATTCTTTTAATAATATCTTTAAAGGCTCTTGGGCGTAACCCTCTTAAAAAGCTTGATGTGCAAATGCTTAAGCTTATTTGGGAGCAATGGCGCAAAGGACTTGTTTTTACGGCTATTTCTGCATGCGGTATTTTTTATAATAAGCTTAATGTCTTTTTTTTAAAAAAATATGGCGGCGACTCTGCCGTAGGGGCTTACAGTGTCGCTTGGGAAATTGTGGATGGCCTTTCTATCCTTATTTCGACGGTGCTACTTGCCAAGGTGCTTTTTCCCGAACTAGCTAGACTTTGGGATAGTGACCGCCCAGCATTTCAAAAACTTGCCGGACAAACAACTAGATCTCTTTGGGCTGCATGTTTACCTGTTATCTATATTATTTGCGTGGAAAGTGACAGAATTTTAACCTTTGTTTATGGTGACCAATACGCCATGGCTGTCACCGCTCAACGTATTTTAGCACCGTGCATAGCCACAGCCTTTTTGCATAATTTAGCAGCCTATGCCATGATGAGTATGCAAAAACAAAAACTGCTCTTAGTATTTTATGTTTCCGGCCTTATTGTCAATGTTATTTTATGTGCTTATTTAACTACATGGATGCCACTTGAGGGAGCTTCATTGGCTATTATGCTTACTAAGGTATGGGTAGCCATAGGTACTGTTTCCTATTTTCAATACGCCGCAAAGCCCATGCTCTTACGCCATTGGGTAACTGTGGTGGCAGTTCCTCTTGTGGCCTTTGGTCTGTGGTGGGGGCTTACGCCTTATGTGCATCGCTTAGTAGCTGAGATTGTAGGTCTTATTCCGCTTTTAATTTTACTTTGGCTTTGGAGACCACCAGCACCTTTTGAGAAAAAAGCGCAATAGATTTATCATAAGGGGGTAAGTATGAGGCTTTATAAGCAAGCTTTGTGCATTCTTTGTTGTATCTTTTTTCTACATGCCTGCGAATCTAAACCGCAATTAAGAGATGTTGCTCAGGAGATTTTAGACAATCATACACCTCTTTCCCTTACTTTAAGACCAGATTTTAGCTGGTCAGCTTTTTTACGCTTTTGGCACAGAGGGGCTGATCCAAGAGTGAATATTGAAAAGGCTAAGGCAGTGGAAAACGGCTACTATTTAGAATATAGCCACGGAGTAAACCTTTTTGTGCATATGAAAAATGAACTTGTGAGCGGGGTAAGTGTATCTTTTTTAGCTCGCCCTGAAAACAATGACGGCGGTCAGCAGTTTTTACGACTTATACAACACATGCAATTGCAAGGTACTTTTCGCTGGACAAAAGAGCAACGTCAGAAGCTTTTTACTTATTACGATAAAATGACCCAAGAAAAAAAAGAATTTGTTTATAAAAACTCTTACTTTCTACGCGATTACGCAGCGCCTGTATGGACGTTTCATTGGATTTTTGTGCAAGATGTGGCTTCTGTATTTATGGCGCCATAACAAGCCATTGAAAAGGGAGTTAATAAAGATAAGGGAAAAGATTCTCACGGGGCATGGATTTTTAGTCCATACCCCCATGAAAAAATAGAATTCTCTGCGTAATCACTACCTAAAGACTTATGTAGCAGTGATGGACATCAATATGACTGTCGCGGCAGAATATTTTTTCCCATCATCCTAATAAATCGTGTTTACAAAAGTACGCTGGCAATATTTGAGTTTTACTTGTTAGCCATTGGCAGCTTTAAGCATTTCTTCTACCATGCATAAGGTAGGTGTAGCTTCGGCATCAAGGCCACAAAGTTGACGAACAGCCAGCATCAGCATGTTAAATTCTAAGGTCATTTCTGTGTTGCCATTGTAGATAACGCAATAATCGCCTTGCACTGATAGTCTGTAAGCATGGCGCATACGCTCAGGGCCATTGCCACGTACAATGTAATATACTTGCTCTTTGTTGTCTGTAACATAGAGTTTTTGACGGGTAAGTGTAGAACTCTCTTCGTCAAACCAAGAGGACTCTGCAAAAAGACGTCCGGTAAATACTATGTCTGGGCCATTGTCGTGTTTCAGGCAAACATTTTCCATAGACTGTTGGGCGGTACCTTCTTCGCGCATAATAATTCTCCTCTGTATCGATAGTAAATTTTTTTACCAAGGTTTTTATGGTCGGTAAAAATCTTATTAAAAGGTTAAAGATTGTCTAAACAATTTTTCGTTTTTCATGGCAAGACCTTAAAAAAAGTCTAGACATTTCGCTGTACTCGATAACTTTTTATACCACTGTAGCGCCTTTTCTGTCAAGAAAAGCCTATGAGAAAAGCAACGAGCTCTGAGCACCATTAAAAAGTCTTTATTAAATATCTGTCTTGAAGATGTTTTTAGAACAGCTTGGACAAGTAAGAATAAATAAAAAAATACTGTTATGACGCTATGTAAGAGAAATTAACAGATATTTGGGGAGGTGAATAAAAAAACTCTTTATTACAATAAGTTATTCTTTTTACAAGTGGCGCTTTTGAGAGGTTTTATGAAGAGCGTAAAGGCGTATTGATAAAATTTCCAATAGCATGTGATACAAAGGAGCTTTACATAAAATTTTCTTTGTACTATGGATGAATAAATATACTTACAGGAGCGCTGTATTATGTCAGAAAATATTACAAGTGTAAGACAGGCCCTACGGCAAGTTCCATCGCAGGTAAAGCAAGGCAATAGTGCCGCCGCTGTGCAAGCCATTCAAAATGCCTTGAAAACCATGCGTAGTAATTTATTGAAACCTGAACGAAAAGAACTTACTGAATTGTTAGATAATGCCGTTTTGAGCTTATCTACCGACCCAGGAGTAAAGAAGATTTTTCCTCTGTCCATCAAATACACTCCCGGCGATGAAGCTTTGCTAGGACAGAATATGGCGCAGTTGCAAAATTGTTTTGCAGAGCAAGCACAACAAGAAGCGGAAGAAGCAAAGCGCCAAGCAGATGAAAAGAAAAAGCAGCGTCTTGAAAAAGGCAAAACAGAGCTTGCCACGAATGTAGAAAAGGGGCGCGCCACCTTGATTTCTTTAGGGAGAGACTTCCCACAAGATGCTGAACTGTTAGGGCATATTGGAGAAGCATTTTTGAAAGCCAAGCTTTATGATGAAGCTGTGTCTTTTTTAACAGAAGCCTTAGATTTGCGCGATGATATTTTACCTTTATACAATTCTATAGGTATAGCTCTGCGTGAATTAAAGCGTTTTCCCTTGGCTGAAACGTATTATTTGCGCGCATCAAAATATTTACGCAATGATCCCAATTTATATTTTAATATTTCCAGATTATATTTGGAATGGAATAAATTGGATAAAGCACGACAAGCGGCTTTGGTGGCTTTGAAATTAGATTCGGATTTTACACATGCGCAAAAGTTACTTGTGCATATTGATAAAAAAATTGCTGAGGCTTAGTAGCTAGTTAGAAAAGTAATTTTTACTTATCAGAGTGTTGACAAAGTCAACACGACCGATAAATCAAGAGCAGGCGCAATTCACTTGCGCCGTTAAACGATTGATTTTCGTGCCTTTCCGCTTGGCAGCTTTGCTGACAATAGCGGCGCAAAGCCCACGAGAAGGGCTTTGTCATCAAACTGAAAAGTAATTTTTACTTATGTCTTTTACTACAGGGCACCTAAAACTTTTTGTTTGCTTTGTAGCGCGTATTTTTTGAGTAAAATGTCTAAAACAAGGGTTCTGCGCAATTGATTTTTAAATAAATTTTGCGTAGAAATAGTCAATAAAAATTAATTAAGCAAATTATACACACAGAAAAAAAGATACAAAGATCAATCACTTAACAGGGAAGTAAAATTCCCTTTATCCTTGATTTTTGGTCGCATTGACTTGCGCCAAAGCTCCAAAAGCCTCCGCACAATGAATTGTGCAGGAGTCTTAAAACGAGTTTTTCATCAATTGTTACGGCGTAGTTATTTTACTTTTTTGCACGTATAAAGCATAGCAACGAGCTACTGGGTTTGAGGTAGGCATATTTTCTAAGTATTTACCGTGTAATGGCGTTGGCGAAAACAGCTGTGCGGCTACCTTTTTTTGAGGCTGACTGAGCACATCAAGCGGCTTTTTGTCTAAAGCCAGCTGCACACGTACTGCTGTAAAAAAATCACGCCCCATGAAGGCGTTGGCTCTTTCTAAAATGTCCCACTGCATGAAGGAAAGCTCTTGCATGCTCATGGCGTCTTCGCCGCCCACCAAGAGCACAGAATTTTTGCAGCCCAAAGGCCAAGCTAGCGCGGCAATTTCGTCGCCCATAACCATAGGCCAATGTTGCCAAAGGCGCACAAGGTGCACTTTTTCTGCTTGTCCTATGTTTCTCATAAAACGCTCAAGACTAGCACGAATGCTGACAGGACGACGCCAATATCTTCTCTTCATACGAGCATTGTATGTTATTTTATCTGTTTTAGAAAGCTTTTGTAGAAAGAGAAAAACATATCAAAAAAATATGTAAAAACAAATGATTAGATGTTCGTACCTTAGATATTTTCATTGACATATATATTGCTTTATGCTCTTTTTCACTAAGACAGTACGTTAAGCACCAGAGAGGGAATACATGTTATATTTCGAATTTTTCTTTTTATTTTG